>JAIROQ010000089.1 GCA_031257455.1 Prevotellaceae bacterium
ATCCAAAAATGCCCGTTAAAAAGCCGTTCAAAGAAATTTGAACGGCTTTTAATTTTACGTTTCAGGAATTTATTCTCAGGGGGAATTTCTTTTTATGACCTCCGTTCCCGTCGTTCGCCCCTGTCGCGGCGGTCGCGGTCGCCGCCGCTGCGGTTATTGTAAATTCAATTAGTAAATGCATAAAAAATGTTGCGCGAAAATTTTTATTCGTCTGTGTGAATATTAAAAAATTTCATGTATATTTGCAGCGGAAAGTACGTTCTTTACATGATGAGAGAAATCAGACAAGATTTAATTACATCCGTGTTTAATATTGTGTATTAAGCGTGAATTTTAGTTTATTTTACGGATGTGGGTTTGTCTGAACCTCTCTCAACGATAAATTTAATTCACGTTTTCGTTTTAAACAAAAATCTCACAAACACGTAGAAATCGTGAAAAATGACAATGAGAATAACATTGCAGCAGGAGATTGTTTTATAAATATCGTTTGTGTTTGTGAGTGCTTGTATAAAACAATCTCCAAAGCTGCAAAAATGCAGAATATAGATATTAGACTTTTAAACAATAGACATCAAAAACTTTAAAAAATACAATTATGAAAAAAATTTTCTTTCTTTTCGCAATGCTTACGAGTGTTGCAGCAAGCGCACAGGTAACGCATGTTGAGCCTGTCGGTGCAAATTATGCAAACAGTACCGTGTCTTTTCACGTGTGGTGGAACGCCGGTACGCGGGATGCTACGCACCTTTCCAAAATATGGGTGTGGGTAGATTACATCATGATGAATAGCAACAACACCACTTCCGGTAATTCGTGGACACGTGCCACAGTGGGAACCATAACGGTTTCCATTGGTGCAACTTCTTACGACGGAACTAACCGGAACGGCTTTTGGCTGGAAGGCAATGCTTCTACCAATTACAGCGCTACGCTTACGGTACAACTGACCAATGTCCCCGCCAAATTCAATTGGTGCGCTTATGCGTCCGACTATCCGCCGAATGTAACGGCGAATAATGGAACTTATACCTTCAAAGGTACGCCACCGTTTATATTAACAGCTTCCAACGGAACAACCACTCAAACGGTAACCGGCAACACACTCGCCGCTTCGGCGTTGACCATTACGCCTACGACTATAAGAGATAAGACGGAATGTCCGGGCATCTTTTGTCTTTATCAGGGGAGCGATTTATATGTTGACGCCACGCACCTTTGCCAACAACGCACCAGCGGTGCAAAGAATTGGGAAGCCTACATAAAAGACAGCCGGGATGGTCAAATTTATCATATTACGCAATTTTCCGACAACACTTGGTGGTTTGCACAGGACCTAGCAACAGCTAATAATCGTATTAAAGTTTGTAGCGGAACTAGTTTATATGACCCGTCTAGTCTACCTAATTGCCCTGCCGGATGGTCTATCCCAACATATACTCAAATGATGACACGCTGGCCTAATTCAGCCACTATTGATCAATTTGGTGGAATGATAGTCACTGACGTAGTGTATAACAACAATGGTTGTCTTAACACATCATATGCATATATGGTCGTAAACAATTGCATAAATTTATGGGTTATGCTAAATAATAATACATGGGTATGGGATAATTATGACATCGGAGGCTCTTGTAACAATATGAAGTACAGAAGCTATGGAAAAATCCGATGTTATCGTTGATGCTATTTTTATATTATTTGTTTGGCATCAGGTTTCCCTGACGAACTTTTGGAAATAGTGCAGCCAATCGCACCGACGCTTCGTGGTAGAAATACCCTTTATATTCTCCGTTCCCGTCGTTCGCCGCGTTCCCTGCGCTCGCCTCTGTCGCGGCGTTCGCGGTCGCCGCCGCCCCGGTTATTGCGCGGACGGCGTTCGCCGCCTGTACGTTCTCCGGTATTGCCGCCTACGGCAGCATTGCCTACATTGGGCGATAAATCACGCTTGCCGAATATTTCGCCATTGCAAATCCATACTTTAATACCTAATACGCCTACTTTGGTGTGCGCTTCGGCGAGGGCATAGTCAATGTCGGCGCGGAATGTATGCAGGGGAGTACGCCCTTCCTTTAACATTTCGCGGCGTGCCATTTCCGCACCGCCCAGCCGTCCGCTGATAAGCACCTTGATGCCTTCTGCGCCCATGCGCATTGTCGAAGCCATCGCCATGCGGATAGCGCGGCGGTACGACACACGGCCTTCCACTTGGCGGGCAATGTTGTTGGCCACAATGACCGCATCAATTTCGGGGCGTTTCACTTCGTAGATATTTATCTGGATTTCCTTATTCGTGATTTTCTTCAACTCTTCCTTGAGTTTGTCCACTTCGCTCCCGCCCTTACCGATAATGATACCGGGACGTGCGGTGTGAATAGTAACAGTGATAAGTTTGAGCGTTCGCTCAATCACAATTTTGGAAAGGCTGGCTTTTGCCAAACGCGTATTAAGGTATTCGCGGATTTTAGCGTCTTCTAAAATCTTTTCGGCGTAATCTGCGCCGCCATACCAATTGGAGTCCCAACCGCGGATAATGCCTAACCGATTGCTGATAGGATTTGTTTTTTGTCCCATATTATTGCTCTTCTGTTACTACTTCGTTGTTTACTGTTTTTTGTTCATTTTTATTGCCCAGCACAATCGTAACGTGGTTCGAGCGTTTACGGATGCGGGCGGCGCGGCCTTGCGGCGCAGTGCGGATACGTTTGAGCGTGCGGCCTTGTCCGACTGAAATATGTTGTACATACACATTGCCGTCTTCCAATTCCTTGCGGTCGGCTTCGTTCTTGGCTTCCCAATTGGCGATGGCCGATTTCAGCAATTTTTCCAAACGTACGGAGGCTTCCTTCTTGGAATATTTCAAAATATCCAAGGCGCGGTTTACTTCTACACCCCTTACCAAATCGGCGACTAAACGCATTTTACGAGGCGATGTAGGAATATCATTCAGCTTTGCAATAGCTGTCTGTTTCTTTATTTCTTTGAGCCTTTCGGCCATTTCTCTTTTTCGAGCTCCCATTTTTTTGGTACTTTTTAATTCAACATTATAGATTACCTGTTACCCGAATGCCCTTTGAAAGTACGGGTCGGGGCAAACTCACCAAGTTTATGGCCTACCATATTTTCCGTGATGTAAACCGGAATAAATTTATTGCCGTTGTGCACGGCAAAGGTAAGGCCTACAAAGTCCGGCGAAATCATACTGGCACGCGACCATGTTTTGATGACCTCTTTTTTCTTTTTGCCGTCAACGATTTCAAGTACTTTCTTTTCAAGGCTTGGTTCGATGTACGGTCCTTTTTTTACTGAACGACTCATAGTGTGTTATCCTTGTTTTATCCGGTTATTTTTTTCTTCTTTCAATAATAAACTTCTTCGAGTTTTTCTTCGGGTTACGTGTCTTGTATCCCTTAGCAGGAATGCCTTTGCGCGAGCGCGGATGTCCTCCTGAGGCACGTCCTTCGCCGCCGCCCATCGGGTGGTCAACGGGGTTCATTACTACGCCGCGATTGCGCGGACGGCGTCCTAACCAGCGTTTGCGACCGGCTTTACCGTGCGATTCGAGGTTGTGGTCGGTATTCGATACCGTGCCTACCGTAGCGCGGCAAGTGGTCAATACCATGCGTGTTTCGCCCGAAGGCAGTTTCAACACGGCATGTTTGCCTTCGCGGGCTGTCAGCTGCGCATACGTTCCGGCGCTACGCGCCATTGCCGCGCCCTGTCCCGGATGCAGTTCAATGTTATGCACCAACGTTCCCAACGGAATTTCGGAGAGCAATAACGTGTTCCCCAAATCCGGCGCTATGCCTGTGCCTGATTTGATTTGTTGCCCTACTTTCAGTCCGTTCGGGGCGATGATGTATCGTTTTTCCCCGTCTGCATACAGCACCAACGCAATGCGTGCACTGCGGTTGGGGTCATATTCAATCGTTTTTACAGTAGCGGGAACATTGTCTTTGTCGCGCATAAAATCAATTACGCGGTACATTTTTTTGTGTCCGCCGCCGATGTAGCGCATGGTCATTTTGCCTTGTTTGTTGCGGCCGCCGGATTTACGCAACGGAGCCAGCAATGATTTTTCAGGCGTTGCACAGGTGATGTCATCAAATGCGCTAATAATTTTGTGTCTGGTACCGGGTGTTACCGGTTTAAATTTACGTACTGCCATAGCGCTTAAATATTACTGTAAAAGTCAATTTTGTCTTCTCCCGCCAGTGTAACAATCGCTTTTTTGAAGTGATTGGTGCGGCCTGTCAATAAACCGGCTTTGGTGTATCGGCTTTTGCGTTTCCCATGGTAGTTAACGGTATTCACATTAGAAACCGTTACCCCGTACATCTCTTCCACCGCTTTTTTTATCTCTATTTTATTGGCATTGCGGTCAACTACGAAACCGTAACGATTCAACTTCTCGCCCAGAATCGTCATTTTTTCGGTTATTAGTGGCTTTATGATTATTTCAGTCATGTTTGCGGTTATTTATGTGCGAGTAGCTTGCTCAACGTATTGGCCGTATCGCCTACCAACACAAGATTGGTAGCGTTTACAATGTCGTAAGTAGTCAATTCCGTTACCGGAACGACTTTGGTACGTTGCAAGTTGCGCGATGATAAATAAATATTGTTATTATTTTCGGGCAGCACCATCAACACTTTTTTATCCGCCACCTGCAGGTTTTGGCAAATGGCGATAAATTCTTTGGTCTTCGGCGCTTCCAGGTTAAACATTTCCACGCAAGTGATAGCATTGTCTTTTGCTTTATATGACAGGGCGCTCCGGCGTGCCAGTTGTTTAACTTTCTTGTTCAGCTTAAAGCCGTAGGTATGCGGTTTTGGGCCGAATACCCGTCCGCCGCCTACGTAAATATTGGCTTTGATACTACCGTGGCGCGCACCGCCGCCGCCTTTCTGGCGACCCATTTTTTTGGTACTGTAAGCCACTTCGCTGCGTTCTTTGGTCTTATGCGTCCCCTGACGTTGATTGGCTAAATATTGCTTTACGTCCAAGTAAATAGCATGGTCGTTAGGTTCGATACCGAACACTGTTTCGTCAAGTGTAACCTTTACTCCCGACTCTTTTCCATCGATGTTGTATATTGATAGTTCCATTGTCCGATTACTCCTCTATTAATAAGTACGACCCTTTAGCTCCGGGGATAGACCCTTTTACTAATAGCAAATTATTTTCAGGGATTACTTTAAGTACTTTCAGGTTGAGTATTTTCACCTTGTCGCCGCCCATGCGTCCGCCCAGACGTTTGCCGGGGAATACGCGGGAAGGCCATGACGATGCGCCCATAGAACCGGGTGCACGCAGGCGATTGTGCTGGCCGTGGGTTTGTCCGCCCACGCCACCGAACCCATGACGTTTTACAACGCCCTGAAATCCCTTTCCTTTAGAGATACCTGTTACATCGACCCAAGCGTCTTCGTTGAGTACATCGGCAACAGTGATAACATCTCCCAATTGCAATTCTTTGTTGAAGTCGCTTGCGAACTCCGCCAGTTTGCGTTTTGGGGTGGTGTTTGCCTTTTTGAAATGGCCTATTAAGCCTGCGCTGGTGTGTTTTTCTTTGGCTTCGTCATAGGCAAGTTGTACAGCGGCATAACCATCTTTTTCTTGTGTACGAACCTGCGTAACAACACACGGACCAGCTTCAATTACGGTGCAAGGTATATTCTTACCGTCTGCGCCGAATACGGATGTCATTCCGATTTTTTTACCTATTAGTCCAGGCATTGGTTTGTTATTAAAAATTTAATTTATAGTTTATTAATTTATTTTATCCTAAAAAACAGGGCTGCAAAGATAATACTTTATTTTGAATTTACAAACAGGTGATTGATGTTTTTT
>JAIROQ010000094.1 GCA_031257455.1 Prevotellaceae bacterium
CCTCGGCCGCCACGGTCATACACCGGTTCCGCTGGCAGGCGCAACCGATGGGCCGACATCTGTTCCGGTAAGGGCGCTATGGTGTGTCCGTCGTATGGATTGGTTAAAAATGCCTTGACCGCCGTAATAATCTTCCTGCCCGCACAGCCGGTGATGATTAGCCCCACCTTGTTACCAAACTCATACGGCTGGTGTGGCTTCCCTTTGGCGATGCAACGGGTAAAGGGCTTGTGCAGGCTGTAAATCTTGTTTTTATCTTGCCGTTGCTGGTGGATAACACGCTTGTAGTTCTCCATGGCGCCCGCATAGGGCGCCTTTTGCTCCTCACTCAACTTGCGTTCCAACTCGCGAACCTGTCGACCCGCTATCCTCCGCAAGCGTTTTGTCGCCTGCCTGGCCGTCTCGACACGTCGCGGATGGTTGCCGTTGTACGTCTCGCGCAGCAACTGCTCACTCACGCGCGTGTAACGCTGACGTTGCGCAATCCCTTCCCGGAGCGCTATCCGGTTACAATGATCTATCACTCGCTTACACAACTTCGCATTCGTGGGGTAGGTCGTGTTGTTCCCTTGAACTGTAGTGTCCGACAATACCAGTCGCGAGCTTTTATCCACCTCCCGGCCATGTAACTTTACGCTATGTGTAAAAATCTTCTCAAAACCATCCTCGCCAATGCGCTTGCGAAAATGACAAAAATCGCTCGGATCAAAGGGAAAGACATGTTCAAAACAACGCATCCCGCAAAAATACTGCATGTAGGGATTCTCTATCCATGCTTTGGGTAGCGAGTCGTCGCCCAAATTCTTTAAGTGCTTCAAGAGCAGACAGCCAACCATCAGTCGTATCGGCACACTCGGGGCGCCCTGCTGTGAAAACAGCGGACTAAACGAATCCTCGAAATATTGCCGGTCTATCGTGTCGGCTAACAGCGCCAACTCGTGGCGTTTGTCTATCAACTCCCCCAGTAGCGGGCGGAATAACTCTCTTTGATTTTTGTCGGGGAACTTGCCTGTCATAGTTGTACTTTTTTACAAAATAGTATGCCGTAAAGGTACAAAAACCTGCAAATATATACCCCCCTTTTTTATCATTATTTTTATTAATAATCAAGCCTGTATTTGAATCTTAAGGAGCGACTATATATAGTACAGCAGGGATCGGTTCCGACGGTTAAAACCGCCGGCAATCATTGTTCATTAATCATTGTTCATTAGCTCCCTGTCGCGTTGCAACTGCGTTTTCAGGTCATCGAGTGAGGCAAAGCGGCGTTCGTCCCGGAGGCGCGAGCGGAATTCAATGGTGAGGTCTTGCCCGTAAATATCGTCCGAGAACCGGAGGATATGGGTTTCGATTGTCCGCGCCATATCGCCCGTCTGCACAGTGGGGCGGACGCCGATGTTGGTCATGCCGCAGTAAACGGTATGGTGGAGGCGTACGCGCGTGCGGTAAACGCCATTGGCGGGTAGCTGTTTCAGGGGTTCGTAGAGTTGCATGTTGGCGGTAGGGAAGCCCAGCTGTCGTCCGAGCCGCTGCCCTTCGACTACCACGCCCTGCAGTTGATAGGAATAATCGAGCAGCCGGTTGGCCTTTTCCACATCGCCCGACGCCAGCGCCTCGCGGATTTTGGTCGCGCTGACGGTCAGGCGCTGTATGGCGTCTTTCTGTTCGTCCACCCGCTCTACCGCGATGTTCATCGTAACGCCAATAGCACGCAACTGTTCATAGTCCGCGCCGGCATGTACGCCCAAATGGTGGTCGTAGCCCACAATCAGGGTCGTTACGCCAAACCGGCGGCACAGGTATTCCTGCATAAAATGTTCGGGCGAAAGTTGGGAAAAGGCCGGCGTGAAAGGCAATACAAATACATGGTCGATGCCGGCGTCTTTCAGGCGGCCTTTCTTTTCGTCAAGGGTATTCAGCAGGCGCACTTTTCCGGCGTCCTGATGCAGTATCACGCGCGGGTGCGGCCAGAAGGTGATGACCGCGCTTTCGCACCCCTGCGCACGCGCCGTATCCGTCACGCGCTGCAGCACCGCGCGATGTCCCAAATGTACGCCATCAAAAAATCCGGTAGTAGCAACCATTTTGAGTTAAGAACTATGAGTTAAGAGTTGAAAATTAAAAAGGGTGAAAGCGTTGGTGTCAGCCACCGTTCCCCTTTCACCCTCTTCGTTTCACGCCTTACGCTTTACGCCTTACGGGCATATTTGAAATGGCGTCCGGGATAACAGGCTTCGCTGCCCAATGCTTCTTCGATGCGCAGGAGTTGGTTGTATTTCGCAATCCTGTCGGAGCGGGAAGCCGAACCGGTTTTGATTTCGCCGGTGTTGAGGGCTACGGCGAGGTCGGCAATCGTGGTGTCTTCGGTTTCGCCGGAGCGGTGGCTCATCACGGAAGTATATCCGTTGCGGGTGGCGAGTTCTACGGCTTCGATGGTTTCGGTAAGCGAACCGATTTGGTTTACTTTTACCAGAATCGAATTGGCCACTTTGCGTTCGATACCCATCTGGAGGCGGCGGCTATTGGTTACAAACAAATCGTCTCCCACCAACTGGCAGCGGTTGCCGATAGTATCGGTAAGCAGTTTCCAGCCGTCCCAATCGTCTTCGGCCATGCCGTCTTCGATAGACACAATCGGGTAGTTGTTCACCCATGTTTTCCAGAAATCCACCATTTGCGCAGACGTCAGTTTTTCGCCGGTCGATTTGTGCAGGTGGTACACCTTTTCTTCGGGCAGGTAGTATTCCGAAGACGCGGGGTCGAGCGCAATGAAGACCTCTTCGCCCGGTTTGTAACCCGCTTTCTCGATGGCTTCGAGGATGACTTTCAACCCTTCTTCATTCGATTTCAGGTTGGGCGCAAAGCCGCCTTCGTCTCCGACATTGGTAGAGTAGCCGGCTTTTTTCAATACGGATTTCAGGTGATGGAATACTTCCGCGCCCATACGCAGGGCTTCCGCGAAGGTTTCCGCGCCTGCGGGCATAATCATAAATTCCTGAAAATCGACTGCGTTGTCGGCATGTGAACCGCCGTTAAGGATGTTCATCATCGGCACGGGCAGCGTGCGGGCATTGACGCCGCCGACATACCGGTACAATGGTTGCCCGGTGGTCTGCGCCGCTGCTTTCGCCACTGCCAGCGACACGCCGAGAATGGCGTTAGCGCCGAAGTTGCCTTTGTTGTCGGTGCCGTCAAGTTCAATCATCGCCCTGTCGATGTCGCGCTGGTCGAATACCGACCGGCCTACCAGCGCTTCATTGAGCGCGGTATTTACGTTTTGCACGGCTTTGAGTACGCCTTTACCCAGAAAGCGGCCTTTATCGCCATCGCGCAATTCCACCGCTTCGTGTACGCCGGTAGAAGCGCCCGAAGGAACGGCCGCGCGTCCCACGATTCCGTCTTCTGTTAATACATCCACTTCTACGGTCGGATTCCCGCGCGAATCAAGAATTTCGCGAGCATGTACATTTAAAATTGTTGACATAATAATTTGATTTTTAATATTAGTTATTTTAAGTCTTCTGTTGTTTTATTCCACGCAATTTTAGTATCCAAGTGCTAATCGTGGTTGTCCTTCTATTATATTAACGCGCATTCGCGCCATCTTACAATATTCGGGACTGATATCTATTCCGATGTATTGTCTGCCCAATTCACAGGCGACTTTTGGGGTTGTTCCGCTTCCACACATGGGGTCAAGGACGACATCACCTTCGTTTGTCCACGAGAGGATATGGTCGCGGACAAGTTCGCACGGAAATGGCGCCGGATGCCCCTTGGCTTCTTGATCTTCCTGTTTTTTGCCCACCACGTATTCCCAAATGTTGCCTCTGATTTTTTTATCTTTTACGGGATTGGCCATCTTTTCCCTGACCTGTTCGTTTTTGGAGTAATTTTTATAGGTTGTCCCAATCAATGTCAATCCGGCGTGCATACAATCAACCAAAATAGGATTATGTGTTTTCACAATGCCTTTGCTAAAAACAAACATGTATTCAAATTCGTTGTTATAACGTTTCCGATAAATCTGAGGTATTGGATTGCGTTTGCGGAAAATCATTGTATCATGCAAATTAAATCCGATTTCCTTAAAATATAACGCTTGTCGGAAACTTGTTCCTGTTTCGGATGCATTAATAGTGGCATCAGCCACTACCCAAACAACCACACCTCCCGGTTTTGTGATGCGAAACAGTTCTTGTGCTATTTGTTCAAACGGGAATACATAGCCGGTATAATTCCTCAAATCGTCATAAGGGGGCGAAGTAACGGTAAGGTCTATTGTGTCCTTGTCCAGATGCTTCATCAAGTCCATGCAATTTCCTTCAATGATACGGTTTATGTAATTACTATTCATGCTCCTGTTCTTATTGAATTGCAAATAGCCCATTATCGGAAATAGCTTGTACTGTCTTTATTCTGCTATCTATTTTGTGTGCTTTCATCAGGTCTTTTAGCGCTTCATGGCGGGTCATCCGCATAATTCTTTCCCGCTCTTGAGCGAGAAATGATAATGCTTCTTCTTTTGCTGTGGCAACAGCTTCCATTGCGGCTGCTTTTTCTACCTCCCAAAGCGTTTCTGTGTTTCCGGAAAAAGAAAGTATGGTTTTATTTATGGCCAGCCAATAATCAACAGCCGATTTGGAGGGATTGAGCGCAGAAACTGTTTGGAATATTTTTTCTAATAATTGTTGTGCCTTATTCGTTCCGCCTGTTTCGGAATAAGCCAACAATAAAGCTAAATGCGAATAGGTAAAAATACAAACATTCCTTGTTGTTGCCTGCTGGTATATCTGGCTTGATGCATTGGGCAATTGATGAACGGGACAAACTATCATGGCATAAGGTTTCCCTCGCTTCCATGTGTCCATAGCCTGCACCTTGAAATCTTTCTGATTTTTGGCCGTGCGGCTCAACCGGAAGGCTTTTGCATCAGCAACAAAACTATAATGAGTCGCAAAGGCTTCTACGTCGGCCGCATCCGCTCTTTCTTTTAACGTCAGGCTGTTTAACCCTATCGCTTTGTATGATAAAGAAAGTATGATATCCGTATATTTTGAATATAGTTTTTCCTCGCTTGTGTCATGCCCATAACATTCCGGAATATTGCCGCACAACCGTAAATGGTCAATTAAAGAAGCTATCCCGAATTTTTTAATCTCTTTTTTAAGCTCCTTTTCCAAATGATCGGAATCATTACCGAAATGACCGCTTAACTTTTGGATTTCATTTATCCAAAAGCGCCGTTTTGTGATGGCTTCGGTTGATATGATATTATGCAGCATTTATTTTTGTTCTTAACAGTAATGATTCCGTAAGGTTCCTCCTTGCATTCTCTGCCTCTCCGGTCATTATTTTTCTATTCCGCTTTTACATTGTTTCGCCCATTCCAAAAATTCATCGGCAGAAGCCAGTCCCAACCCCTGTGCGATGATTTCGCCATCGGCAGTAATGATGGCAAAATAAGGACTGGCAACGGTCTTAAACGTTTCCATCTGGTATGCGCGGTTCTTTTTGCCGACTGTTTTATAAGCCTCCGTCTGTTCTTCGGCCGGCAGTTCGGTAGACTCGTCATAATACAGGCTGACCCACACAAACCGGTCATTGACCCATTCAATCACGCGCGGGTCTTTGAATGTCGAGGCTTCCATTTTCTTGCAATTGACGCAGCCATGCCCTGTGAAGTCAATCAGCAGCGGCCTGTTCAGTGTTTTGGCGCAGGCCATCGCTTCCTGTAAGTCGAAATATCCCTTGATGCCGGCGGGCGTATGCATTTTCGTGCCGGCATATTTCGGCGTATTGCCGCACGGCGTTTCTTTCGGTGCGGCAGTGGCCGGCAACGATGCATGGCCGGCGGTCAAGTCGAATGGCGAACGGTCTTTTGCCGGAAGAAATGCCGACACCGCATCCAAATCCGCGCCAAACAAGCCCGGCACAAGGTAGCCGGCAAAGGTGAACGCCGCTATCGCAATAAACAGGCGGCCGGTACTTACATGCGGTACGTTACTGTCGTGCGCCAGTTTTATTTTTCCTAAAATATAAAACCCCAACAATACGGACAGCGTAATCCAAAACGCTACGGCTGTTTCGCGGGTAAGGATAGTGCAGTTCAGCGACAGTTCCGCCTGCGTGAGGAATTTTACGCAAAACGCCAACAGGATAAAGGCAAAGACCACCTTTACGGAATTGAGCCAGCCGCCCGACTTCGGGAGTTTTTTCAACCATGCGGGAAACAGCGCCAGCAGCACAAACGGCAACGACATGGCCAGTCCGAACAGGCACATCCCAATCACCGGCTTCACTGCCGATGCGCCCTGCGCGGCGGCAATCAACAGTCCGCCTACAAATGGCCCCGTGCAGGAGAACGAAACAATCGCCAACGCTATCGCCATAAAAAACGAGGCGATGTAACCGCCTTTATCGGCCTGCCGGTCGGCGCGGTTGGCAAGGCCGGACGGCAGCGTTATTTCAAACAGCCCGAAGAACGACATCGCAAAAAGGATAAACAAGGCGGCGAACAGCAGGTTGGGTATCCAATGCGTGCTAAGTACGTTGGCAAAGGTAGGCGTCTTGAATACCGCCACAATCACGCCGATGAGCGTATAGACCAGCGTAACGGACAGCGCGAAAATCACGGCTTTCACAATGCCGCTGTAGCGGCTCGATGCGCCGCTTATAAAGAAACTCACCGTCATCGGAATCATCGGGAACACGCAGGGGGTAAAGATGGCTGCCAATCCTGCACCCAACGCCAGCAGCAAAAACAGCCACAGGCTTTGTTCTTCCGTGCCGGAAGCCGCTACCGCCCCGCCTTCGGGGATTTCAATGGAGAACGTATATTCATTCGGGATACATTCCCGGTCGGAGCAACTTTGGTATTCCAGTGCGCCGGACACGGTGAACGGCGCATCGGTCAGGCGGCGTATTTTCTGCACGAAAGCGGCCTGTTCCTTAAAATAGTAAACGGTGGTTTCAAACAGTTCGTCGAATTTTTCTTTTGCCGGCACGACTTCTTCGAGCGCGCCCGCCAATGCAAAGGCTGCCGTATTGTCCACGCTGAGAATAGTAGGCAGGGGGCCGTTCATTTTGCGTACGCCATAGATATACCAGGGCGCGGCAATATCGGCCGTAAAGGTCAGTTCGATGCT
>JAIROQ010000001.1 GCA_031257455.1 Prevotellaceae bacterium
AGAAAAATCCTTTTTTGCCGTTTGATTTCGGCAGTTGGTCGGGAAAGAGACATTCTTTGTAGAAAGATTGTAGGCCGGAGTCGTGTAAGAATTGTATATTTGTACGGTAAATTTTAAACCGCTTAAAATGGAAACAATCAAATCGCATCCTCACCGGGTACAGGGCGCTGTGTTTGCGTTGCTGCTCATCGCTGCCGGCCTGCTGCTACTGCTGTTCAATACGGGCTATTTGCCGGATGAATATAAACCGGTCATTTTTTCATGGCCGATGTTGCTGGTCGCTATAGGTATTTTATTTATTTTTTCGCCCCATAAACGCATTCCCGGCTTTTTCCTGTCGTTGCTGGGATTGCTGCTGCTGTTGCCGAAACTCAATGCCGGCGGTTTCACCTGCCTGAAGGGCAATGGTTGGGCGATAGGTTTAATTATCGGCGGCGGCCTGTTACTTTTCAGTATATTGAGGTCGCGGTCGCATATTTGCCGCATGGGACGCGGGCGGGGATATTATTACCGGCGGTTTTCATCCTTCCATCCGCACAGGATGCCGGACGAAGAATCGGGGCGTATTGCCACGAGTTATGTCTTCAGTGGCGGAAAGGAAAAAGTAACCTCGCAAAATTTCAAAGGCGGCGAAATAGACTGCGTTTTCGGCGCCGCCGAAATAGATTTCATGGATGCGCAATTGGCCGAAGGAGACAGCACGCTTAATGTGAGCGCGGTTTTTGGCGGCGTCACGCTGTATATCCCCGCCCACTGGAAAGTGGAACTCCGGCAAGACGCCGTTCTCGGGTCGATGGAAGACAAGCGCGCCCGCCTGACATTTGACGTCAATGAACACCGGACGCTTATTATTAGAGCCTCGATGGTATTTGGCGGCGGCGAAATAAAAACCCGCTGACCGCCTTCCCGGCCGCGCTGCATAAGTTATGGAAAAAAACCCCATTTTCAAAAACAATAAAACCCGCCTGCTCTACCTGCTAATCTGGACAGGCATAACGGGCGGGCAAATTGAAATTATCCATATCACTACCGGCTATTCGCTGGAATATATTATCCTCGATGCGCTCGTGTTCAACGTTCTTTTTGCCGCCCTGCTGATACCCGTATGGTATCCCGTGCGCTTCAACGGTTGGGAATACAAGTCCTGGCGGTTTAATGTAGTCGTGCATCTGGCGCTGGTGCTGTTGTTCATTTCCCTTTCGGCGTCCACCGGTTATTTCATCATGTGGCTGCTGGATACGGACAACAATAATTACATGACTTACCTGCAACAGACGCACGGTCAGAAAATCGTACAGGGATGCGTGTTATACCTCGTGATGGTGCTGGTGTATTACCTGTATATTCATGTGGAAAAGCTGCGCGAAAAGGCCGCCAACGAAATCCGCCTCAACCAGCTCATAAAGGACAATGAACTGAACCGCCTGAAATCGCAAATCAACCCGCACTTTTTGTTCAACAGTTTAAATTCCGTAAATTCGCTTATTATCCATCATCCCGAACAGGCGCAAAAAATGCTGGTAGAGCTGTCCGATTACCTGCGCTATGCGGTGCTGGCGGACAATGCCATCTATTCTTCATTGCAACACGAAATGGAAAATATTGAACGCTATTTGGCCATAGAAAAATTGCGCTTCGGCGACAAATTAGTCTATGAACGCACCATCGACCCGGCTTGCCTGCCGTTGAAAATACCGGCGATGCTGCTGCAACCGCTGTTCGAGAATGCCGTTAAACACGGCGTATATGAAAGCCTGCAAACAGTCCGTATCAACGTAACGGCAAAAGTGGACGGAACGCAGGTCATCATTGTTATCACCAATAACTATGACGCCGGCAACGAATCGCAGAAAAAAGGCTCCGGCACGGGACTGAAAAATATCCGCGAACGGCTGCGGTTGTCGTATGGCGCTACCGCATCCCTGCATACAAAAATGGAAGACGGGAAATTTATTGCCATACTCCAGATACCGGTTTAATGAAAAAAATATAAATTATGAAAGCAGTACCAGCCCTTGCCATCCCGTCTTCCGCGCCGCCGCCGTCCCTGTTATCCGTCCTCATCGTGGACGATGAAACGCCGGCGCGCGAACTGATACGCCATTACCTGCAAAGCTATCCCGATATAACGGTCGCCGGCGAAGCGGACAACGGTTTCGATGCCATGAAACTTATCAAGGAACACCATCCGCAATTGATATTCCTCGATATCCAGATGCCGAAACTGACCGGCTTTGAATTATTGGAACTGATAGACGTAACGCCGGAAATCATTTTCTCTACCGCCTATGACCAGTATGCTTTGCGTGCCTTTGAGCTGAATGCGGTGGATTATTTGCTCAAGCCCTATTCCAAAGAACGCTTCGACCGGGCGGTACAAAAGGCGGTGTCAAAAATACACTCGGGGAATGACAGCCCGGCCGGCTGGCAGGCGCTTCAACAAACCCTTGCCGGTGCGCCCGCCATGCTCTCCCGCGTGGCGGTGAAAGACCGCCAGCAGATACATGTTATCCCCGCCGGCGACATCACCTACATCGAAGCAGACGGCGACTATGTGAAACTGCACACGGCCGCCGGCGCATTCCTGAAAGAAAAAACCATGAAATACTTTGAAGCGAATTTAGCGCCCCAACAGTTCATACGTATTCATCGTTCCTTTATCGTCAATGTGGACAAGGTGGCGAAAATCGAACTTTTTGAAAAGGAAACATACCGCGTGCATCTGAAAAACGGCGCTATCCTGCGCGCCAGCAGCGCCGGCTACAAACTGCTGAAAGAAACCGTGAGGTTGTAGCGGATTTTTACTTCAAAGTAAAATAAGCATTTATTCCTTTCAGAAAATCGGCTATATGCACGTGCTTCACGCCGTCCATGTTGTCTTTCCAAAAATCATCCATTGACGCCACATATTTGGGATAATGGTCGTTGATGGCCAGCAGTGGCGAAAATTCCCGCTCAACAGTTTGTTCACTGTCTAACTTATAGGCCACCTGAATGTACATCTTTTCGCCTCTTTTTTCGCAAACAAAATCAATTTCTTTGGCATCGCTTTTTCCTATGAATACTTGAAATCCGTTACGTTTCAGTTCAAGGAAAACAAGATTTTCAAGTATGCCCGAAATCATCCGGTCGCGAAAGCCCATAGCGGCATAGACAAGCGACACATCGCCTACATAAAATTTTTCCTGCGTTTTCAGTATTTCTTTTCCTTTGAGGTCGTAGCGCGGCACACGATACAAAATAAAAGCCCCCTCCAATGCGTAAAGATAATTATATACCGTATTAACGTCTATTTTCCGCTGCTGGCTTTTGAAATAATCGGCTATGTTTTTACCCGAAAAAGTGTTCCCGACATTATCAAATACATATTTCACGACCCGCTCCAGCAGTTCTATGTCGCGGATGGTATAACGCTGAATGGTATCGCGCAAAATGACGGACGAATAAATATCAAACACTATCCGGTAGGCGGTTTCGAGCGAATAATCAGACGTATGGATGACGGGAAAACCGCCAAAACGCAGGTAAGTATGGAACATTTCCGCCGTCTCATCTGGAAAATAATGTTTCCGGAAATCCAAAAATTCATTGTACGAAAGCGTGAATATGGGTATTTCAACATACCGTCCTGCAAGGAATGTCGCCAATTCCGAAGACAGCAAATGGGAATTGGAACCGGTAATATAAATATCGACATTGAAATCTACCAGCAGCGAATTAACTACTTTCTCCCATTCGTGCACTTCCTGTATTTCGTCGAACAGGAGAAAGGTTTTATCGCGTTGCACGATTTTTTCTTGCAGATAAGCATAAAGGCGTGCGGCATCCGTCAGTTCTGCGACAGAGAAACTTTCAAAATTGAGCGAGATAATCCGTTCCGGCGCTATACCTGTGGCCAAAAGTTCATTCCGGAGCATTTCCAGTATGGTAGATTTGCCGCACCGGCGAATGCCCGTCAGTATTTTTACCTGCGGTTTGCCCAGGAAAGGTTTTAATTGCGTTATGTAAGTATTCCTGTTAATCATCGTCTTTCTGTTTACGACCGCAAAGATAATACTATTTTTATACTTTTTAGAGTTATAACCACAAAAACTATATTATTTTTTATACTTTTTAGGGTTATAACCACAAAAAGTCCGGGATGTTGCAGGGATGCCTGAGGGATGCTGACGCTTATCTATAGTTGCACAAGGAAACCATAGTAGAAACAGGGCATGACAGAAGTTAGCATTTTTTGACAAAATACCCTTTCCTGTATAGATAGGATGCTTCAGAGAGCTATTTTTTGTTATCTCTCACGCAACGCAGGCCGTAACCACGGTCAATCGGGCG
>JAIROQ010000017.1 GCA_031257455.1 Prevotellaceae bacterium
GACCTCTTGCACCACATGGGCGCAGACCCGGCGAACCGCAAAGACTTGGATGACGAGATAGAAGCCCGCCGCACATTAGACGAGATGTTCGGAAAGCAACGGGCGCTTATAGCGGAACAGGACAAAAAAATTGCAGAGAAAGACAAGGCGCTTGTGGAGAAAGACAATGCGCTTGTGGAGAAAGACAAGACGCTTGCGGAGAAAGACAAGACGCTTGCGGAGAAAGAAAAGGAAATAGCCGCATTGAAAGCCCTGTTAAAATCTCAGGGCACAAATTAACCGATGAACAAATTTTATATGGTATAAATCAACCCCCGCTGCATTTATATATAAGTACACAAAAATACAAACTCTAAATTTTACACCCATGAAAACACACAAATTATTATTCGTACTGTTGTCCGCTTGCCTGATTGCCTGCACGGGCACGAAAGACGCGGGATTTAAACCGGTAAATCCCGACGCTTCTCCGGAAGCCCGCCAACTGCTGGGCTTCTTATATTCCTTACAGGGAAAATACACTATTACCGGGCAACACAATTTTGTGAGCGATTTTCCACGCTATGACAATGTCGTGCAGGAAATGACGGGAACTGCTTCCGGGCTTTGGGGCGCGGATTTCAGTTTTATGGCGCAGGGCGACAATATACAGCGGTTTCAACATTGCGGCCCCATGAACCTGACAGCTCCTTTCGGCCCCTGTGAAGTAAACGGCCTGACCAAAGAACAGCTCCGGCAGATGCTGGTGGATGAAGCGAAGAAACAATATGAAAAGGGGCGTCTTATCACGCTGATGTGGCATTGCTGTTTCCCCAGCAACGGTGACGAATGCAACGGCGACGATATTTGGCGGCTGGCCGAACGCCTCCCCTCGCAGGCAGAGTGGGACGAATTGGTAACAGACGGCACAGAACTGAACAGCGCATGGAAACGCCAAATGGATGGCGTAGCAAAATATTTGAAACAATTGGAAGACGCAAAAATCCCTGTGCTCTGGCGTCCTTTCCATGAGATGAACGGCGTTTGGTTCTGGTGGTGTAACAAACCGGGTGAAAACGGCTTTAAAAAATTGTGGATAGCCATGTACGACTATTTCACCCATCACCACAAATTAAACAACCTTATCTGGGTATGGAATACCAATGCGCCGCGCGATATACCCGGAGATGAAGCCGGCCCTTATGCCGATTTCTTTCCGGGAATTGATTATGTAGATGTATTGGCTGCCGATGTCTATAATAATGATTGGAAACAATCGCATCACGACCAGTTACGTGAGTTGGGCGGCGGAAAACTGATTGCTTTGGGTGAAGTGGGTAATGCGCCCACCGCCGAAATTTATGAAACACAACCTTACTGGTCGTGGTTTATGGTATGGGGCTATTGCATTTATGATTTTGCGGCCATGTTTGCAAATATGCCGCCGCCAACGGGCGAAACGCCTCCGCCTGCCGAGCCGTCTGCTGCGCCGCCTGTTTTCAGCTTCCCGTCCGCCAATCCTGCGGTGGAAGCCATCTACAATCATCCGCACAGCGTAACAATGGATAAAATTGATTTCACAAATAAAACTTATAAACTAAAAAAATGAAAAAAATGAAAAAGATAATTACTCTTTCGTTATTGATGTTTGCTTGCAGTATAGCAAACTATGCGCAGTTCCCGTTCGCGATGGCCATGCAGGAACCGTTGAAATGTACCGACCGGCAATGTCTGGTGGAACTTGTAGACAACTATTTTAAGGCGCTCGTGGCGCACGACCCCAGTCAAATACCGTTTGCCATGAATGCCCGGTTTGTAGAAAATATCGATTCCAAGCCTGTTGGCGAAGGGCTTTGGCAAACGGCTTCGGCTGTTCCTTCTTCTTTCAAAATCTACGTCCCCGACCCGACTGTGAAGGAAGTCGGCTTTATAGGAATGATGGAAGAAAAAGGCCAACCCATTATGATTGCCCTTCGTCTTAAAATAAATGACGATGGTTTTATCAATGAGGCCGAACACATAGTTGTCCGGTATCTGGAGCCGAAAAACATGAAAAACCTGCAAACCGTCCGCCCCGGCATTCTTACGGTTATTCCGGAACAACAGCGCATGAAAAGGTATGAAATGGTAGGTATCGCCTATTCTTACTATGATGCACTGATAATGGACAACGGCTACCTGTCGCCCATAGCAGACGACTGCGCCCGCCGCGAAAACGGTTCGCCGGCAAGCAACAGCGGTATCCCCGACAACGAAACGGACGAAAACCCCAATTACAGCGCCTTGAAAACCGTACCGCAATTGAACACCAATATGATGGACTATATTGATGATATTGACAATGTCCGCGTATTTGCAGTGGACGCGACCACAGGGCTGGCTATCGGATTTTCGCACTTCCGTCATTCGATGTTGAAGAAAACTTTTCCGATTTATAATATGCCCGGTGTTACCACGCGCGAAATGTTGGATATGCCTGCTTTTGACCTGCCTGCCGCGCACATTTTCAAAATCCGGGACGGTCAGATTCACGAAATCGAAGCATTGGGCTTTATGGCAGGATATATGGCGGCAACCGGATGGGAATAAGTTAAGAGTTAAGAACTAAAAACTAAGAGTGCTGATGCCACTAACCTTAAACCTTAAACTTTAAATCAGAAATAAAACTAAAAGTTATGAAAAAAATGTTTTTACCTGTGGTGTTGTTCGCTTTGGTTACAGCCCTTTTTGTAACCTCCTGCGAGGAACAGAAAAAACTGTCACGCGAAGAAATTGTCGCTGATTTTATGTATCAGTACACAAACCTTACCCCTCAGCAGGTAGCGGATATAGTGGGAACGGAACAGCTGACATTTGCAAACAGCGAAAAAAGTCCCGGCTATATCCTCGCACTTGACGACAGCACATCGCTGATTGTGCCGGAGAATGTAGCCTGTATGCGGTTAAACGACATCACGCTGAATGTTTGGCGCAAAGACAATACGCTAACTTTCCTTGTCGCCGTAGTAGATGAGCGTACACAACTCGCCACCGTGTTTGAAACATGGCTTTGCGGGGACAGTTTTTTTAATCAGACGCTACCGCCGCGCGAACTCCAGCGCTATATTGCCACAGGCATTATTGCGGGCAGCGACATTTCCGGCCACCGCCACAAACCTACAAAACGGCTGACGGGAAAAGTAATACAATGGCCTGACGAATTGACGCTGTTCGGCTCTTATAATTATTCGGCATCGGTGCCGGAAGGCTCGCTGCAAACATTTTGTTATCCGACGGATTATTACGAACTCGACAGTCGCCACTGGTTGTATTCGCGTGTGGAAGTAGAATTTAGCGGTGCATTTGTGCTGGATATTATCGACCTTTACACCTTGAAAAAAATCGGCGTGCGGCTCGGTTTTGATGCGCAGGATAAATTCATCCATCAACTCTATTCCGACACGGGAACTATTCGCGGACAGGTGGCTGCATTTGGCGCGTATGGCGTTTACAATCAAAAGTTACTTTCTGCCATCCCGGAATTTATGAGGATTCCTGCGGAATTTCCAATAATCAAAGGAATGAGGTATCTCTACCGTCCGCTGGATTTGACCAAACCGATGACGCTTGAAGAAGTGAAGGAAGTAGCCGTCAAAACAAAGGCCTGGAAAGGCGCGTTTGAAGGCACAGGCAAAGAGAAAAAAATGCTGGAACATTCTACGTTACTTGATAACAGAACATTTACGGTTGTATTTGACGACAAAACGACTTGGGACTACGAAATCGGCGAAGGTTTTAACATGCGTTTTCGTGAAGGCGCAGGCGAATGGAAACCGGAACGATACGATGCTTTTGAGATAGACGACCAATTAGTGTTTTTTGCGCACACCACCGACAGCGATTGCCCGATTGATGGTTTGCAGTATGCTATTGACCTGAAAAACGGACTTGTAACCTGCATCCGTTCTACGTTTGACGATGAGGAAAATCCCCGCGTCCCCCGTCAGCAGTGGCTCTTTGGCGTTATCAAAACGGACGGCATTACGCCCTCGAAACACCGCCATCAATTCACAGACGAGTTGCTCGGACGCTCCTATACATGGGAATACAGCGATGAAGTGGCTTCGCAACATTATTACACAACTACGGAATCATTTTCATTTGCTATTTTTCAAAATTCGGAAGTGGGCGTAATGGGCAGCTTCCCGTGCAAATATGTAAAAATAAGGGACGGGGTATACCTGATGTCATGGATTGAAATGCGCTCGCAAGGGATACAGGGTATTTTGCTTTTCAACACAAAAACCATGCACGACTGCGGCACATGCCATGGCATGACGCACGACCAGACGTTTGAATTTAATACATTCTGTGCCGAAGCAAGAAGCGGCGGACAATATAATTAAGAAATTTAATAAACGAAAAGATATGAAAAAAATATTTTTACTATTCATCGCCCTTTGGGTAACCTGTTCATCGCCGCTGTCGGCGCAACCCGAAGTAATGGCTTGGGGCAATATAACCGGCATCCGTATAGACGGACAGCTGATTGATTTTGAATCATTCCTGGCAGTCGCTGATAAAGACGGGACAAAAACGGAATTTACCGGAAAAGAACTCCAAAACCCAATGTACACGCGCGAAGGCAAATCCCAAACGGTTACAACAGCTATCGACAGAATTCGCTTCAAGCAGACAGTTACCGAAAAAAGCAAAGGTATAGCGGATATCGCCATCGAGATGCAATCGGATACGACACTCGAAGTAGGCGGCGTATATTTTCGGCTTTTGCTCCCGGCGAAGTATTATGAGGAAAAAACATTGGACATATCCGATAATCGTATTTTTGTAAAAGGTGACGGACAGCAATTAACATTAGACTTCGATAAAGCAGTAGTTGCCTTTGAAAAGAAACGCCCGAATCCTTTTGCCGCTTTTGGAGGCTGGGGCGGCTTCAGAATACCTAACGGGCCTACCGATTTATATATAGAAATCGCCGGAAAAAAGGTGCAAAAAGGAGAAACTGTTTCCTTGCATTTCACGATTACGGCAGCAGGGGATATAGATACTGCGCCGGTGGATATTATAGTGGACACAAAAAATCCCGGACGTGAATTTTTGGGCTTGGGAGGCAATTTCCGTTTACAGAACCCGCAAAATGACCCGAAAGTCATCGATTACTGCCTTTCCAACATGCGGGTTGCTTTTGGACGTGTGGAAATGCCCTGGTACAGTTGGCAGCCGGATGAAAAATCCGACCCATTGCAAGAGGCGTTGAACGGTCATATTAATCCGCAGGTGGATAATGCCATGAAAATGGCTCAACGGCTCAAATCGCTCGGAATGCCGGTTATTGTAAGCGCATGGTTTCCTCCTGCATGGGCTACCGACCCTGCCTATCCGCGTGGATTTGGCGGGGTTGCCGCACAAAGACTGCTTATTTATAAACAGGAACAAATTTATAAGTCAATAGCAGATTATTTGGTTGCATTGAAAAATATATACGGAGTGGAAGCGACAGCCTTTTCGTTCAATGAATCCGATATAGGTATTGATGTATATCATACACCCGAACAACATGCCTATCTTATCAAAACATTAGGAGCATATTTTGCATCGCGCGGCTTATCGACCAAACTGTTGCTCGGCGATAATTCGGATGCTACCACATTCGATTTCATTCTCCCTGCGCTGAATGACCCTGCCACGTATCCGTATATTTATGCCGTTTCGTTCCATTCATGGCGCGGATGTGATGACCGGACGTTGAACAAATGGGCTTGGGCTGCCCGCCAAATCAACGTTCCGCTTATTATCGGGGAGGGAAGTACGGACGCCGCTGCCCACCGATATTCGCAGATTTTTGCCGAAACAACGTTTGCGCTATATGAAATCAATTTGTATACGCGTATATGTGCCATTTGCCAGCCGCAGTCCATCTTGCAGTGGCAACTTACCTCCGACTATTCGATTTTATGGGGAGACGGAATTTATAATTCAACCGGCCCGCTCCGCCCGACACAACGCTTTTGGAACTTGAAGCAACTTGCCGCTACCCCCGAACATTCGTTCTCCATACCGTTTACCTGCTCGCGCGATGACGTCAATCCTGCTGTTTTCGGCAATATAGCTAAAAAGCAATATGTAGTACATGCCGTTAATAACGGCGCAGCTCGTTCGGCTGTCATAAAAGGATTACCTGTTGCAAAAAATGCGAAAGTAACGGTTTACGTAACCAACAGTAATCAAGGTATGGAAGAAGTGAAAAATTACAAAGTGGTAAATAATGAAATAACCGTCAATTTCCCTGCTGTAAGTTTTATTTCAATATTTATTAATTAGCGTTAAGAACTAAGCGTTAAGGCTAAAAGCGCTACCCCGCACTTGCTATACTTATGACTTACGACTTACGACTAAATACGCCTAAATAATATTTTATTATCCTAAAATGGTACTATATTAACATTTTTTCCGTTATGCTGTTTATTGACAAAAAAAAGATTTGTCATCACTTATTGGTACACTAATACTTATAGCCGTTGCTACAGGTCGAAACCGGAAAAGAATGTTTCTTATTTTTTGTTAGAAAAATGTTAAAAGCAGGGATTTCTTCCCTGTTTTTTCTTCTTTGCATCCCTGTTCCAGAGGATAGTTGTAACCGGTACAAATTTTTGCAATGTGGTAGTTTAAAAACTATTTCGGTTATTTTATTCAAAATTTTCCGCCTTGCTTTTACAAATACATTGGAAAGTATCAATAATTGATAACAAAGTATTTGCAATTATTCCTTTTTTATCTTTACCTTTGCCTTAAAATTGTATTAACGCAGCATTAAAAATGCCATTTTAACTTTACCGGTTAATTTTCCGGTGGATAAAAAGCAAAAAATAATGAATAGAAAATTTTTTATGTCAAGTGATTAGTGAGTGCAAGAAAAAAAATGAACATAAAATATGGGTATGAAAAGCGGCATGAATTTTTAAGAAAAAATTAAACTGCATTATAAAAAACAAGTTTGGAATAAGCAAATTACAGCGTAATTAAAGGGTATGAATAGGGGTATGAAAAATTTAATCAGCCTTCGGAAACGTAAGAAATACGTGGCGTTTTTTTAAAAAATAAAAGAATAATATGGGCTTGCATATTATTCTTTGCTAACAATATAACGACAAAAATTAACCGGTAAAGTTAAAATTGACAAATGTCAAAAAAGTGTCAAAAAAATTAAAAATTAACCTAAATTTCAAGTGTATGAAAAAACTGCTTTATGTGTTATTTTTTTGTGCCCTGTCCGCAACCGGATATGCACAAAGTGTAGTAGTATCGGGCATAGTAACCGATGCTACTGATGGCTCTCCCATGGCCGGTGTTACCGTTCGGGTGGAAAACTCGACTGCTGTAACAGCTACCGACCTTGACGGACGTTACTCAATCAATGCCAACACAGGCGATGTGCTGGTATTTTCGTTTATCGGTAAAGTGTCTGTGGAACGGACAGTACGCTCTGATGCGCCCATCAACGTGTCGTTGGAAGACGACAGGGTGTCGCTGGATGAAGTCGTAGTCGTTGGTTATGGTACGATGAAAAAATCCGACCTCACCGGTGCCGTAGCCAAAGTATCTACCGACGACCTGAAACAATTATCTACGGTGGATATTGGGCAAGCCTTGGCAGGTCGCGTAGCCGGCGTGGACATTATCAGCAACTCCGGCGAACCCGGCGCAGGTACTAAAATCCGCATTCGCGGCTATGGCAGTATCAATAATTCCGACCCGCTATATGTAGTGGACGGTTTCCCGGTGTCGGATATTAATTATCTTTCGCCGCAGGATATTGAAAGCCTCGAAATCCTGAAAGACGCTTCGGCGACCGCGATTTACGGTTCGCGCGGCGCCAACGGCGTAATCCTGATTAAAACGCGCGGCGGGCGGTTTAATACCCGCACCCATGTGGAAGCAAATGCGTATGCCAGTATATCCACTATGGTGGGTAAGATGGAACTGTTGAACGCCTGGGAATTTGCGACCCTGAAAAAGGAACTGACTGCCAACACTCCCAATCAAACATTAAGCGCTACTACCGAAAAAATGTTTGATTATGTCATCGCCAACAAGTACGAAGGCACTGACTGGGCGAAAGAAGTATCGCGCGTAGGCATTTCGCAAAACTACAACCTGGACATCAGCGGCGGCACCGACCGCCACATGTACAGCGTAGGCGCCACCTATTCCCAGACGCAGGGTTTACTTAAATACAACGATATGGACGTTCTCACTGCCCGCCTGAATAACACCTACAAACTGACCAGCGATATTGCCCTGGCGGCAAACCTTGTGTTTACCCACCGTGATACCAAAGGCGGCGGCGGCGGCGGCAACTATTATGGCGGCGTATGGCCGGGCGTAGTACAGGCAGACCCCCTCGCTCCGGCATGGGATTCCTATACGAATATTTGGGGCGAAATCCGCAATGGCGACCCCAGTTTCCACCCTGCGAGGCAAGTCTATGAAGGCGCCAACTATGGCTATAACAAAAGCAATATGTTTATTGCGAATATGTCTTTCCAGTGGGATAATATCGCCAAAGTGAAGGGGCTTTCTATCCGCGCACAGTACGGCTACCGCGCCAATTTCGGCGAGTCGCAGACCTATTCGCCGGTTTATTACGTATCGGCTGCCCAGGGCAGGCAAAACAGCAGTTTAAGCGTCGGCCGCAACGAGTTTAAATCGTGGCTGGCGAATGCCTACCTGATGTACAATAAGGAATTCGGGAAAAACAGTATCGGGCTGACGCTGGGTACGGAAGCGCAGGATTTCCGGTTTGTCATGCTGAACGGCTCGGCGTCGGACGTTCCCCTGGCGGAAAATATGTGGTACATTGATGTGTCGGAAACGCCTTCTTCCAAAACGGCGTCGAACTCCATGCCTTTCTGGAACCGCATGGCGTCGTTCTTCTTCAGAGGCAACTATACCTATGCCGGTAAATACCTGTTGACGGCTACCATGCGTGCCGACGGCTCGTCGAAATTCCTCCAGCACTGGGGCTATTTCCCCTCGTTCTCGCTGGGATGGAATATGCACGAAGAAGAATTTATGAAATCGGACAGCCCGCTCTTCCAGCAATTCAAAGTACGCGCCGGCTGGGGACTGGTAGGAAATGAAGCCAGTGCCGGCTCCAACGACTACGTGGCGGTGATGACTACCGGCTACGATGCGGTGCTTGGCGATGTACTCAAGCAGGGCGCCATTCAGGAAAAAATTGCTAATCCCGACCTGAAATGGGAAGCCGCCGAACAGTTAAACGTTGGGGTGGACTTCGCCTTACTGAACTACAAACTGTCCGGTACGATTGATTACTTTATCCGCACCACCCGCGACATGATTTTGTCAGTACCTATTCCTATCTACGCAGGGATGACGCGCCCCAGCGTTAATGCCGGCGAAATGCGCAACAACGGTTTGGAATTGACCTTCCGCTATGCCGACAAAAAAGGCGACTTCTCCTGGTCGCTCGGCGGCAATGCCTCGTTTATCAAAAACAAAGTACTCGATCTCGGTTCGCCCGACCCGGTCTATGGACCCTATATCGGACGGCGGCAGGAACCGTTTACCATGACGGAAGTAGGTATGGAAATGGCCTATTTCTACGGCTACAAAACCGACGGCATTTTCCAGACGCAGGCGGAAATTGATAACTATAAAACGCCCGGCGGCGACCTCATTCAACCCGACGCCGCTCCCGGCGACGTGAAGTTTGTGAAAACCGCCAACGACGGACAGCCGCTCAACGCCAACGACCGCACCTATCTGGGCAGCGGCATGGCGGACGTAACTTGGGGGCTGAGCGCCAATTTGGGCTACAAAGGCTTTGATTTGGCGGTATTCCTGCAATCCTCCATAGGCAACGAAATTGCCAATGCCAGCGTGATGGACTTGTATTCTTCCGACTTTTCGCAATGGAACATGTCGAAAGAGATGATGAACCGCTGGCACGGACAGGGTACTACCAACAAGTACCCGCGCCTGATAGGCTCCGACCCGAACGGCAATTCCAAATTCTCCGACCGCTATATAGAAGACGGCACTTATGTACGTATTAAAAATGTGCAGTTGGGTTATACGCTGCCGCAAAGCGTAACGCAAAAAATCCGTATCCAGCGGCTGCGGTTTTATGTATCGGTAGATAACCTGTACTGTTTTAACAGCTACAGCGGCTACGACCCCGAACTGGGCGGCTACCTGAGCAACCCGTTGAACGGCGGGGTGGACATGTCCACCTATCCGCGCCCGCGCACATTTGTCCTTGGATTAAACATTTCATTATAACCTGTAAAATTTAAGAAATATGAAAAAGATGATAACATATAAAATCATTAGTCTGTTCGTAATTGCTTCCCTCGCCGCCGGATGTAACGCCTTTCTTGACGAGGTAGAACCGCAGGGACGGGAGCTTAGCGAAGCTTACATGAACGAAGAAAATAAGGCGGAAAAAGCCGTTACGGCCATGTACTGGATGCTGTCGTTGAATGCCGGTAACGGCCCCGACGGGAACTATGTGGACAACCACTACGACTTGTTCCTGGCCAACACCGCCTCCGACGACGCCGACAAGGGCAGCCAGCTGAACGACCTGCCGGAGTTGCAGACATTGAACTCCTACCTGTTTACTGCAGCCGCAGACCGCGTGATGCGTCCCTTCTATGTGCATGGATTTTGGGCGGTAGCCATCGCCAACTATGTGCTGGATAACCTTGAAACGTCGCCTATCGACGACTATATAAAGACACGCATGCAGGGCGAAGCGCATTTCTTCCGCGCCTATTATTATTTTTACCTCCTGAAGCATTTCGGCGGCGTGCCTATCCTGACGGGCATCGTAAAATCCGAAGATTTCGGCAATGTACCCCGCGCCACGTATTCCGAAACCTTTGACTTCATTATTGAAGAGTTTAAGGAAGCTATCCGCCTGCTACCCCCCCGTAGCGATTATGAAGCCGCCGATTTGGGACGCGCTTCCAGAGGCTCGGCGCAAGGCATGTTAGCACGTGTAATGCTTTACCGCATAGGCACCGACCCCGACGCAGCTACAAAAGGCACGACATGGCAGGCTTTGTACGACCTCACAGGCGAGATTACAGGATATAGCCTGATGTCGAACTATGCCGCCCTGTTTGAAGAAATCACTGACGGAAACTGGCGTGAAGAATCGCTGTTTGAATACACCGGAAAAGACGGCTGGATGAACAGCGGAAAAGTACTGAACTGGTATTTCCAGGCCTGTCGCGGCGACTGGTACGGTATGGGCTGGGGCTTTAACCAGCCTACGCAGGATTTGGTGGATGCTTTCGGCGGCGTCGGTTCCGCCGACCCGCGCCTGAGCAATACGGTATTCGGGATTGGTATCAACGGTAGCTATCTCTACGGCGCACAGCCTCCCTACAACCGGGGCGATGACATGATGACCAATTACTATAACCGTAAAGCCGCGCTACAGGGCGGTTTTAATGCCATGTTAAACGGTACTACGAAAGCCATGATATTGATTCGTTATGCCGATATATTACTGATGCGCGCCGAAGCAGCTTATTACATAGGGAATGAACAAGAAGCCCGCAGTCTGGTAAACCAAATCCGGCAACGGGCACGGCAATCATCGTACTGCATGGGATGGAACAATACCACAGGCTTTTCTCAATATCCCGACGCGACTGCCGTAGCAGCACAATTGCCCGATATTACCGCTACAGGGACAGCTTTGCTGGAAGCCATCTGGCATGAACGCCGCTTGGAACTGGCGATGGAAGATTTCCGTACGTTTGACCTGGTGCGTACCGGGCGTTTACTGGAAAATGTAGGCAAGGTAAAGGACGACTACCGGAACCCCGCCCATGCGAATTACAAAAACAACGGCGAAGTACGCATACCCGGCATCCGGGAAAATATCCAACGGTATTGCATGCACAAAACCGTCAATGTGCCGGGCACGGTTCCCGACCGCTATATTCCGACGTTCCCCATTCCCGAATCGGAAATTAACTACTGGAACATTGACGCCAGCATTCAATAAACATAAATAATTTTAAAAGAATGTATATTATGAAAAAAATACAAAAATATATGATGATTGCCCTTGCGGGCATGTTGATAACGCTCGCTGCAGGTTGCCAGAAAGAACCGCTTGCGGAAGAAGATTTTTCCCAGGACTACGATATTCCCTGGATAGTTTCGACCATCACCAATGTTACACCACTCACGGCACGGGCAGGTGAAACAGTTACCATTACCGGTACGAACCTGGATACTGATATACTACCCCCCACCACATTCAGTTATTACTGTTTTGATATGGGGGGAACAGAGTTTTGTATCCCTATAGGTATTGAAAGTAGTGGCGTCATGCTTGGAACGACACTGTGTGAAATTGTATCGCAAAGCAGCACACAAGTGGTTTTTCAGGTACCATCCAACGCTTTCGCTACCACCAAGCCGGTTGAAATTTCGATAATCAACTATCACAACCGTATCTTTGTGTATAAAGACAAGTTTACCCCTGTTTTATAGGCCGTTTTCTTCTGCGCCCGCAGGGCTACCTGCCGGCGTTTTTCACTCCCTCTGACCTTTCCTGCGGCGCACGCCGCAGGAAAGACCCGGAGGAAAAACAAAACAACCTCTTATGTAACCAAATTGCATTATGCTGATATATAGGCATTAGAAAAAGGGTGGCCGAAGTTACTTTTGCAGGGATGCGCGTACCGTGCTGGGGGACTTAGTAGCAACAATGATATATCCTCTCCATAACCTTATTGCCTTATTATTTTATTCCATGTTTAATAAGGTAATAAGGTTTTGGAGGGTGTTCAACGGCTACTAAGGTTGTTTTGTCAGAAAAATAAGGTGAAAATAAGGTTTTTGATTAATGATTAGTGGCGTCAGCCAAATCTGTAAATCCGTAAATCGCTCTTTGACGTATTGTACACACGTTTTTCGCAGGTATTTCAAAATTTTTGTAACTTTGAAGCATGAAACAGCGAGTATATATCGACACCTCAATAAAAAAAAATAATGAATTATGGAGTCAACAGCTAAAAACCCCGCTTCCAAATTACCCGAACAGGTAATAATACCCGGTATCATGGAGTTTCTCCGCGCCAATAGCGAACGAATAAGCCTTGAAACGTACGGCAAGAGTTACGAAGAAGTAACGGACTACTTTGAACGCATGCGCAGGGATGCACAAGCCGTCCAACCCTCCGGCAGTAGCGCAAAATGTAGCACTGCTGACGCATGAAACAGCGAGTATATATCGACACATCCGTAGTGGGCGGCTACTTTGACGAAGAATTTGCCAAAGATACAGTACCCTTTTTCGAAAGCCTGCAAAATGGCGAACGAATAGTTATAGTATCTAACCTTCTTAACGATGAGTTGCTACTTGCACCAGTACATGTAAGAGTGTTGCTGCAAACCATTCCTTCGGAATATGTTGAGCAGGTAAAGAGGTCGCCTGAGTCGGAATTATTGGCAGATCGGTATATTGCTGCCAATGTAGTTGGAAAAACAAGCCTTGACGATTGCCGGCATATTGCGCTTGCCACCATCTACAAGGCAGATGTTTTGGTAAGTTGGAATTTCAAACACATCGTCAACCTTGCCCGGATTAAGGGTTACAATGGTATCAATCGGCAGCACGGATATAATGTAATAGAAATAAAAACTCCTAAAGAAATAATGAATTATGGAGTCAACAACTAAAAACCCCGCTTCCAAATTACCCGAACAGGTAATAATACCCGGCATCATGGAGTTTATCCGAGCCGAAAAAGAGAGGATAAGCCTTGAAACGTACGACATGACTACCGAAGAAGTCATGGAGTACTTTAAAAACAGCCGGGAGGAATTTCTTGCCGCTTTCCATGCCGCGCAAGACGCTTAGTCTGCCGGTGCTGTTGCAACATAGTTGCCGTTGCTCAAACATTTTTGGAAAAACGTATAAACTTATCAGCTGTTTATACGTTTTTTTTGTATGAATGCCATGAGCCGTCCGCCTTATTTTTGAAAAAACAATAGAAAAATATCAATAATTGATAATAAAGTATTAGCAACAAAGCCTTTTTTATTTTTATCTTTGTCTTAAAATTATATAAATATATATGTAATTTGGTAAAACCTTGATAATGCCCTGTGTAAAT
>JAIROQ010000135.1 GCA_031257455.1 Prevotellaceae bacterium
ACGCCCCTTCGGGGCTGCGCCAAGCGCCAACGAGTCACTAACCCCCTCTCCGTCGGGAGAGGGGGCAGGGGGTGAGGATTTAACAGCCATTTCATTATTCCCCCGAATACGTTACCACGCCGGAAGACGCCGCCGGTTCATCATTGCCATTGTAATAAACGGGACACGTCACATTGGAAGTGGTTTGTTTTTGCGTGGCGCAACCTGCCGCCAACAGCAACAGGCACGCAAGAAGAAAGAAAATTTTTGTTTTCATAATTGTTTAATTGTTGAATTGTTTATTTGTTTATTTGTTGAATTGTTTAATTGGCGTCAGCGCTCATACTTCATACCTCATACTTCATACCTCTTTTGCGGTTTTGGGATTGCTTTGCACTTATAATTTTATTTCCCAAACAAACACTCATCAAAACAATCCCTCATGCCGCACTGCATCCGCGTAATCCGCTCCAATCCGTGTAATCAAAAAAACACCCGTGCTACGATTTTTTATTCGCTGCCAATGATAGCAGAAAGTATTCATATCCGCTCTCTGCAACTCATTTCTTCAACTTTTACTGTAATTTTTTTCGTATTCCACCAAAATCAAAAATGGACATAGATTATTGCATTTATTGTCATCTGAGGTTCACGAAAACCCACACAGTAAATAAGTGCAGCAACCTACGTCCATTCTTGACGTGGTCGCTTTTACTATATTCAAACTGTGTCGAAATTTTCGTGATTTCAGATGACCTGTAGAATAAAAGTTAAAGCGATATATTCTCAATATATCAAATTCAAAATGTCAAAGAAGCATAATAACGGCGCAAATATAAAACAATATTTTTTATCTGCAAATAGTTTTTGCAAAATGCCTGTTTTTTCGTCATGGAGACGAAATGAAACTACGTTAAAACGTCATTTTTCCGTGCCTGCGCCAAATCTGCCAACACAATGGCGGTGGCGGCTTCTACAATCACAGGGACGCGCAGGGCAATGCAGGCATCATGGCGGCCATGAACGGAAAATGTTTCCGGCTGTCCGGTTTGCAGGTTGAGGGTGGTTTGCGGCTTGGCGATGCTCGAAGTAGGTTTTACCGCTATTCGGAAATATAATTCATTGCCGTTGGTGATACCGCCATTGACGCCGCCGGCATGATTGGTCTGCGTAATTCCATCGGTGGAAATGAATGTATCGTTATGCTCGTAGCCATTCATCCGCGCGGCCTCGAAGCCGGCGCCGAATTCAATAGCTTTGATGCCGGGTATAGAAAAAATCAAGTGGCTCAGGAGCGATTCCACCGAATTGAAAAACGGGCTGCCCCAGCCTGCCGGTATATTTTTCGCCGAACACGCTACTATGCCGCCTATCGAATTGTTTGCTGCAACAGCCTTTTCCACCGCTGCGGCAATATGCGGACTGCCGCCTGCTTCCGTCAATTCCGCCGCCACCGTTACCGGTGCAATAAGTTTTTTAGCAATCACGCCTGCCGCAACTAATGCGACTGTCAAGCGTCCCGAGAAATGCCCGCTGCCGCGCAAATCGTTAAAATCATTCCATTTCCGGGACGCCGTGAAGTCGGCATGTCCCGGACGGGGCGTGTGGCGGAAGCGTTCATAATCCGCCGGACGAACGTCCCCGTTGTCAAAGAGCACAGCAATGGGCGCGCCGGTGGTATAACCGTTGTGCACGCCGCCGGCGATGTGGGGAATATCGGCTTCCCTGCGCGCCGTAGTGCCTTTTGCGCCGCTCTGCCGGCGTTGCAGGTCGTGGGTAAAATCACCGGCAGCCAATGCCACGCCCGCCGGACAGCCATCCACCAACACGCCTACCAACGCGCCGTGCGACTCGCCAAAAATGCTTATCCTGAAAAATTGTCCAAAGGTATTCATGCTATGAGTTATGAGTTATGAGTTATGCGAATCAGCAGTTAAAAACACCTGTTACACATTGCAGAGAACAGGTCAACGGCAGTTGTTCGTCCCGTAGGGACGGAATGTTGGTAGCAAAAGCCCGTAAACGTTCTCTCCGTCCCGTAGGGACGGAATGTGTTACCGGAAATCCACATTTCGTCCCTACGGGACGATGGGACAGGTGGTAATCGGGTTTCTACCAACATGCCGTCCCTACGGGACGAGAAGAAAACTTTCTGCATATTATATATATTTCTACTGCTGATTCGCATGAGTTATGAATTATGAGTGGTTCACTATTCACTGTTCACTGTTCATTGTTATTTTTTCCATGTCGGTGAAGAAGTCGGGATAAGATTTGTTTACGCACCGGGTATCGTCTATCACTACCGCTTCATCCGTGAAAAGGCCGACACAGGCGGCCGCCATAGCCATGCGGTGGTCATGGAAGGATGATACTTTTCCGCCATGCACGTTGCCGCCGTGTACTGCCATTTCGTTTTTTTCAATGGTAATGGTAACGCCTAATTTCCCGAATGTGTCCTGCAAGGCTGTGGCACGGTTGCTTTCTTTGTGCACCAACCGTTCCGCCCCTTCGATAATGGAAATGCCGTTGCAAAAAGCCGCCAGTAATACCACCGGCGGAAACAAATCGGGACAGTCGGATGCGTTGAAGCGAAAAGCATTCAACAATCCGTGCCGTACCGTCAATGTATCGCCTGTCCATTGCAGTCGTGCGCCGGCTTGCTGCAATACTTGCAGCATCGCCCGGTCGGCTTGGGCGCTGCCGGCATGCAGACCTTCCACAGTAATCCCGCCGCCAATCGCCGCCGCAGCCAGCCAAAAAGCGGCACCGCTCCAGTCGCCTTCTACGGTACAGGTTTGCGGCGTGTAGCGTTGGTTGCCGCATATTTGAAAGCGCTCGTAACGGTTATTCGTTACAGTGATACCAAACGTTTGTAGCAATTCCAGCGTCATATCCACATACGGACGGCTGGCTAATTTTTCCACCCTGATTTCGGAATTGCCATGAAGCAACGGCAGCGCCATCAATAGACCGGAAATGATTTGCGAACTTGTCGAAGCGTCTATTGTTGCCGTGCCGTGCTGCAATGCGCCGTGCAGTTGCAAGGGAAGATAGCGGTGGCCGGTAGCGGCGGCTGTAACACCAAAGGCCGCTAAAGCGGTTATCAAATCATTCATCGGCCGGTGAAGCAACGTGCCGCTGCCGGTAATCGCCGCCGCCGGATAAAGTAATGCCGCCACCGGCGCGAACAACCGCGCACACAACGCCGATTCCCGCACATGCAGCGAAACGCCGGCTTCCTGCAAAGGGAAGCGGTCCGGTGCAACGCCGGTTATTCGATAGCCGGCGGCGGTTGTTTCGATTTGTGCGCCCAATGTTTTCGCTACTGCCGCTGCGGCCAATGCATCATCGCACCGGGAGGGATTGCGCACTTCACTTACGCCCTGCGCCAATAACGCGGCTGCAATGGCGCGTTGCGTCATGCTTTTCGATGCAGGCGCGCATAAACAGCCTTGTATTTTCCGTTTGTTACCCATTTCCCCTCCGGCGCCGGCGTGCCTTTGCCGTATTTTTTTAAAATTTATATCGGTGATTTCGTTTGCAAACATACGGAATATTTTTAATTACTGAAAGTTTTTTTTGTATCTTTGCAAGCACTATGCTTGATTTTATCCATTTTAACCTGTCCGATGTCCTGGATATTGTAGCGGTAGCGTTCCTGCTGTACCAGATTTATAAACTCATTCGCGGTACGACAGCGATTAACATTTTTACCGGTATTTTATTGCTTTATTTTTTATGGTTCATCGTCCGGGCATTGAATATGCAGCTCCTTTCAACCATTCTGGGACAGGTACTGGGAGTAGGTATCATTGCACTGATTATCGTATTCCAGCAGGAAATACGCCGTTTCCTGCTGCATCTCGGGTCGCGTTTCAACAGCCAGCGCTATGCATGGCTGCAACGCCTGTTCAAGCAACGCACGCACACGCATATCAAATTGGACATTGATTCCATCACACGCGCCTGCCGGCAAATGTCGGAATCCAAAACCGGCGCCCTGATTGTGATTGAGCGCCGCTCCCCCCTGACAATGTATGCCGGAACAGGCGATATCATTGATGCGCGGATAAGCAGCCGGTTGCTTCAAAACCTTTTTTTCAAAAATGCGCCATTGCATGACGGCGCGGTAATTATCAGCCACAATAAAATCCATGCGGCGCGTTGCACATTACCCATCAGCGAGCAGGTGTATATTCCCGCACAGTATGGTATGCGCCACCGCGCAGCCGTAGGACTGACGGAGCAGGCCGATGCTATCGTGATTGTAGTATCCGAAGAAACCGGCGATATTTCCCTTGTCGAAAATGCCATCATTAACCGCATGGAAGGCGGCGCTAATGAATTGCGGGTGAAAATCGAAAATCTTTTAGTGATACGTTAGACAGGATGTGCACAGTTATGCCTTCCGCTTCACAATATCTATGGAAGGATTTTTACGGATGACTATCTTTTGTTCCGTGCCGTTGCGCAAACGTTTAATGTTGTTCCGGTGGGTTACCAAAATCATCACTGTGGCCAGCACGCTGAATATTTCCAGCGTCAATGGCTCGTAAGTATCAATCAAGATATCGTAAACCACAATCACGATAAGGGGAAAGGAAATAGCCGCTATGATGGAACTCAACGAAACATAACGGGTAATCAGCAGGGAAACGGCAAATATAGCCAACACTATCAACATCGCTGTGGGGAAAATCGCAAGAATAACGCCGGCAATAGTCGCTACGCCCTTGCCGCCCTTGAAGGAAGCAAACACAGGAAAGATATGCCCGAACACGGCCGCTATACCCAGCGCTATCTGGAAACTTACGAAAGTATTGGACATAATCCGGTCGGGCGGAACGGGATTTTTTTCCAGCGTGGTCAGGAGGATTAAACATACCGCTCCCACGCCTTTGGCAAAATCCAAAATGAAAACAGGCGCGGCGGCTTTCCATCCAAGCACGCGCAATATATTGGTTGCACCCGCATTTTTACTGCCGTGTTCGCGAACATCTACATTGTAAAACAATTTTCCAATCCATAAAGCGTTCGATATGGAACCAAGAAGGTAGGCGGCAATAATTAATGCAATATAAAGAAACATGGTCGTATTTTTTGTGCAAAGGTAAAAAAAAATTACAGATTGCCGGATTTGCAGCTTTCCGGCGACAGCCACGCATGCCGGATGAATTCGGAGGAGAATTAAAAGCGCTAATACCGGCAAAATAAAAAATCGCAATAATATTTGTAGATAAAAAATATTGTTTTATATTTGTGGCGTTAATAATGTTTCTTTGACATGTTGGAATTGATATATTGAAAATATATCGCTTTAACTTTTATTCGACACATATTTCGGAATCTGGAAAATTTCAAATCCGTATGAATACAAGTAAAGCAACCGCGTCCAGAGTGGATTTAGGTTGTTGTACTTATTTACGGATTGGGTATTCCAGAACCCCGAAATATGGTAAGTATAGCGCTTATTTCCACTTTTAGTTTTTAGATGGAATAAGGAAAAAATCACGGTAAAGGTTGGAGATAGTAAAATCAGAAACATACATGGAGTTTGTTTCTGTGATAAATGGCAGCGAATAAAAATTCGTAGCAAGAGTGTTTTTTAGATTACGCGGATTTATGCGGATTACGCGGATGATATATGCAGTGAAGAGGTGTTTTGTACAAAGAAAAGGTTTGTGTTTGACAGATGCAAAACGCCTCCGGAACTGCAAAAAAGTTAAGAGTGCAGAAGCGCTAAATCTTTAAATTTTTAAATCTTTAAACTTTAAATAATGAACAATGACGCTCAAGCCCCGAAGGGGCGAAATATGGATAACCCCGTGCGTAAGCGCGGGGGGGACAAGGCATCTCCCTGCCTTTTGCGCGGGATACTGCCTGTGCCAAGCGGTAAACCCGTGCGCCGCGCGAGTGCAGGATGGTTTATCTTGCATTGTCCGTAGGACAAACATAGCAATAGGAAAATGCATCCATCACACCAGCTTGTCCGTAGGACATGCATCCCCTACGGGGAAAAAGACATTTGGGAGGCTTTGTTCTATTGATATGAATGCCCTCGCGGGCGACAATAATGAATAAACAAACTAAAAAAAGTAATCATGAAAAAAAATTCTCTCTCTTTTTGCTTTGCTTGCAGGCATGACCGCAAGCGCACAATCGACGGTGCAAATTACACCCATTAGCGCCACGTACACTACTACGCCAACCATTCAGTTCAAAGT
>JAIROQ010000175.1 GCA_031257455.1 Prevotellaceae bacterium
ATCTGTAAATTGTTTTGGCGTAAGCCTGTTAAACTGTGATTTCAGGAAAAATGTTAAAAACTTGTTTGTAAATCCAAAATAAAGTAGTATCTTTGCAACCCTTTTGAAAAAAGAAACAATAGATACTAATTAAAATATCAAGAACGTGGATACACAAAGTTACAAGACCGTATCAGCGAATGTCGCCACCGTTAATAAAGACTGGCTGGTTATTGACGCTACAAATCAGGTATTGGGACGTCTTGCTTCGCGCGTGGCATACGTGCTTCGCGGCAAGCATAAAACCAATTTTACGCCTCATGTGGATTGCGGCGACAATGTTATTGTCATTAATGCTGAAAAAATCCGCCTCACGGGCAAAAAATTGACCGATAAAGTGTACGTCCGTCATACCGGCTATCCCGGCGGTCAACGCTTCGCAACTCCTAAGGAGTTATTGTCGCGTAAACCGTTTGCAGTAGTAGAGGAAGCCATACGCGGTATGCTTCCGAAAAACCGGCTTGGCGCCGCTTTGTTCCGCAACCTGCATGTGTATGCAGGCGCAGAACATCCGCATCAGGCACAACAACCCAAACCAATTACATTAAATGAAATTTAACAGCGCATGGAAGTAATCAACGCACTTGGAAGACGAAAATCAGCAATTGCCCGCATTTACGTAAATCCCGGCAAGGGCGCTATTGTGATAAACAATCGCCCGATGGAACAGTACTTCCCGATGGACACCTTGCAGTACATCGTCAAACAGCCGCTCGAACTGACCGGCACTACCGCTAACTACGACATCAAAGTAAACCTTGATGGCGGCGGCAGCAAAGGACAGGCAGAAGCGCTCCGTTTGGCGATAGCGCGCGCATTGTGCAAAATCGATAAGGAAGCGCATCGCCCGGTATTAAAGACCAACGGCCTGCTCACCCGCGACCCGCGCGAGGTGGAACGCAAGAAACCCGGCCGCCCCGGCGCACGCAAACGCTTCCAATTCAGTAAACGGTAATTTTTCGCCGTTTACAATGTACGGCAATGGTTGCAAACTTCCTGTCATGAATTGGAAGGTACGGATTCGGCCTGCTGATTTTGCGAAGTTGCCTTGCCGCAGAAAATTGTACGGATTAGCCTTGACTGCTACTACCGCATGATTGAAGTAAGAGAAGTGAAGCGTGAAGCAAATAAACGTATTTCTGTTTCACAATAATAAAATTAAAAACAAAAAAAGAAAAAACATGTCCAGAACAAATTTCCAAGAACTTTTAGATGCAGGCGTTCATTTCGGACACATGAAACGCAAGTGGAATCCTAAAATGGCGCCGTATATTTTTATGGAAAAAAACGGTATCCATATTATTGACCTGCACAAAACCGTGCTGAAAATTGATGAGGCTGCCAACGTGATGAGGCAGCTTGCCCGTAGCGGCCGCAAAATTCTTTTTGTGGCGACCAAGAAACAGGCCAAAGAAATTGTGGCGGAACAAGCCAAAGCGGTAAACATGCCGTATGTAACGGAACGCTGGCCCGGCGGAATGCTGACCAACTTCCCGACCATTCGCAAGGCGGTAAAGAAAATGAATACCCTCGACAAAATGGTTACAGACGGCACTTTTGAAACATTGGCAAAACGTGAACGGTTACAGGTAACGCGCCAACGCGCCAAATTGGAAAAGAACTTAGGCTCTATCGCCGACCTGAACCGCTTGCCGGCCGCCCTTTTCGTGGTGGATGTGCAAAAAGAATCGAATGCCGTGAAAGAAGCCAACCGCTTAAATATACCGGTCATTGCAATGGTGGATACTTGCTGCGACCCGACCCCCATTGATTATGTAATCCCGGCAAATGACGATGCGGCGAAATCCATTGCAGTGATTATTTCTACCCTGTGCCGGGCTATCAATGAAGGTTTGCAGGAAAGCAAAGTAGAAAAAGAAAAAAATGTCAGCGTTCCCGCAGATGAAAATGAAGAAAGCGGCGAAGGAAAGAAAATACGTCCCCGCAGAACGGCTGCGAAGAAAAAAGAAGAGTAAAAACACATATAAAAGGAGTATTTATGGAAATTAAAGCACAAGATGTAGCCAAGTTGCGCCAAATGACCGGCGCCGGCATGATGGACTGCAAAAACGCATTGGTAGAAGCCAACGGCGATTTTGAACGTGCAAAAGAAATTATCCGCGAAAAAGGCAAGCTGGTGGCCGCCAAACGCGCCGACCGCGAAACTACCGAAGGCGCGGTGATAGCCAAAATTTCAGCAGACGCAAAGAAAGCGGTATTGGTAGCATTAGGTTGCGAAACCGATTTTGTGGCAGGAAACGCCGAATTTAAGGCTTTGGCAAATGCTATTGCCGATACGGCATTAGCAGAATTTCCCGCCACCCCAGATGCATTGCATGCCGCCCGAATCGGCGAAACAACCGTAGAGGAACTGGTGACACAACAAACCGGGAAGTCGGGCGAAAAACATGTGATTGCTTATTACGGCACACTGGAAGCGCCTTTCATTTCGTCCTATATCCACATGACCGGGAAAGTAGCTACCATAGTCGGTTTCTCGAAAGCTATCAGCAATGAAACCGGCCGCGAGATAGCCATGCAAATTACCGCAATGAACCCGGTATCGGTGAGCCGCAGCGATTGCCCGGCAGAGGTTGTCGAAAAAGAATTGACTATTTACCGCGAACAAATCCGCCAGGACCCGAAAATGGCGGACAAGCCGGCAAATATGATTGAACAGATTGCACAGGGTAAATTGAATAAATTTTTTAAAGAAAGCACCCTCGAAGACCAGACATTTGTGAAGGACGGAAAAATTTCGGTGGCACAATACTTAAAATCGGCGGACGCCGAAGTGAAAGTAACCGGCTTCCGCCGTTTTTCGTTTAACGACTGATGTGGCCGGAAAGAATAAAAAGAGGCTGTCCTTCCGGGACAGCCTCTTTTTTTATGGTAGCAAATGGAATATTTTTCATGAATTTGTGGGAAAATAAAGCTAAAAGAATTATGCAACCCTACAAGTTTGACACCTGCATTTCAAAGGATGGCATTATTACCCTTCCTTTGGATTTTTCCCTGTTCGTTCTTTTCTCAAAAAAAGCGCCATTCTTACGTCAGCGAATATTCACAACCTACTAAAAACACATTTACACTATCGTAAAAATGGCGCCAGCCACAATATTTTAAAAAATTATCTAACTACATTCTTTTGCTTCTTTTGTCCCATTTATATCTTCACTGTCTTTAAAGCGTGTAACCCGCACGTGGCAATCAGGCTGCAAACTTTTTTTGTGGTAGTAATCCTGATGATAGTCATCAGCCGGCCAAAATAGGGGAGCCGGCGTAAGTTGTGTAACTACTTTATATCCGTTATGTGTTAATTCATTTATCAATTGTTCTGCAATTATTTTTTGTTTGAGCGTGGTATAGAATATTTCCGAACGGTATTGCAGGCCAATGTCCGTACCTTGTCCGTCTGTTTGCGTGGGGTCGTGTATCTCGAAAAACAGGCGCGCCAATGTTTCAAAGTCTGTTTGTGTCGTATCAAAAATTACGCGCACTGCTTCCGCATGTCCGGTATTTTTTTTGCACACTTCTTCGTATGTAGGCCGGCATTTGCTGCCACCAATGAAACCAACGGTTGTAGCGGTGACGCCTTTTGCTTTTTGCATATAATATTCTACTCCCCAAAAGCACCCGCCGGCGAAGATGGCCGTTTCAAAAGTAAAAGCTGTATGATTGTTTGTTGTCATTTGGACAGTCGGAACAAAATTAAAAGTACTGTTCCTTTCTTTGTGGTTTCTATATTTAAGACCGAAGAAGCTAACGAAGGTTTATTTGTCTTAATGGTGCGACAGGGTGAACGGTTCCCGTTTTTTTACGCGGTATTACTCCCACTCAATGGTGGCGGGGGGTTTAGAACTGATGTCATAAACAACGCGATTTACACCTTTCACCTTATTGATAATTTCTTTAGATATTTTAGACAGAAAATCGTAGGGCAAATGCGCCCAGTCGGCCGTCATGCCGTCTGTGGATGTCACAGCGCGCAGGGCAACGGTATATTCATACGTGCGTTCGTCTCCCATTACGCCGACACTTTTTACGGGCAATAAAATCGCCGCTGCCTGCCATACTTCGCTGTACAGGCCTGCTTCGCGCAGCCCGTCAATAAAGATGGAGTCGGCTTCTTGCAGGATAGCTATCTTTTCTTTGCTTACCGCGCCCAATATGCGGATGCACAAGCCCGGACCCGGGAAAGGATGACGATGGAGCAGTTCCGGCTTCATACCCAATGCCGCACCCACACGGCGCACTTCATCCTTGAAGAGCGAGCGCAAAGGTTCTATAATTTTCAAATGCATCCGTTCCGGCAACCCGCCTACGTTATGGTGCGATTTAATGGTTGCAGACGGCCCGTTCACCGACACCGATTCAATCACGTCAGGATAAATCGTCCCTTGCGCCAGCCATTGTACGTTTTCGATTTTGTGCGCTTCGCGGTCGAAGGTTTCAATGAATACGCGGCCGACTATTTTCCGTTTTTGTTCGGGGTCTTCCACGCCGGCGAGCGATGACAGGAAGTCATTGCCGGCATCCACGCCGGTAACGTTTAATCCCATGTCGCGATAGGATTCCAGCACGGCGGCAAATTCATTTTTGCGCAGCAGTCCGTTGTCCACAAAAATACAGTACAGGTTTTTCCCAATGGCCTTGTGCAGCAATAGCGCCGCCACAGACGAATCCACGCCGCCGGACAAGCCCAATACTACTTTGCCGCCGCCTGTTTTTTCGGATAGTTTTTTTACCGTGTTTTCAATAAATGAGCCGGGCGTCCAGTCGCAACGGCAGCGACATATTTCCTTTACGAAGTTTTCCAGTATCCGTTGCCCTTCGGTCGAATGATACACTTCCGGGTGGAATTGGAGGCCATAGGTGGGCTCGCCTTCGATGAGGTAGGCGGCATTTTTCACGTCTGCAGTCGAAGCAATGGCTCTGGCTTGCGGCGGCAATGCCGTGATGGTATCGCCATGCGACATCCACACCTGCGAGGAGGCAGAAAGGTTTTTGAAAAGGGGAACAGCGGCGTCCGTCACGGATAGCTGCGCCCTGCCGTATTCACGCGTGTTCGAGGGCTGCACTTCGCCGCCGGAATGCTGCGCCAGATATTGCGCCCCATAACATACGCCCAAGAGCGGAAGTTTTCCTTTGACGGGTTGCAAATCAATTCCCGGCGCGCCGGCATCCCGTACGGAATAAGGGCTGCCCGACAGGATAATGCCTTTCACGCTCGCGTCCGGAGCGGGCATTTTGTTATAGGGGTAAATTTCACAATACACATTCAACTCGCGCAACCGCCGCCCTATAAGCTGCGTATATTGCGAACCGAAATCGAGAATAAGTATTTTTTCTTGCATGTAATTTTCGTGTGTTAATTAGCAAACTGTTTTCTGCCTACTGCTACTGCCTACTGCCCACTGTGCTTCAGCGCCGCTTTTACAAAATGGACAAAAATCGGATGCGGGTTTTCCACCGTGCTTTTTAATTCGGGATGGAACTGCACGCCTATAAAGAAAGGATGTTCGGGGATTTCGACTATTTCTACGAGGCCGGTTTCGGGATTACGGCCGGTGGCGACCATACCGTGCGCCTGCAGCACGGGCAGGTAGTCGCTGTTCATTTCATAGCGGTGGCGGTGGCGTTCGCTGATTTCCTGCCGGCCGTATATTTTACAGGCCAGCGAATTTTTCTCGAGCGTACACTTGTAAGCGCCCAGCCGCATGGTACCGCCTTTGGTTGTTAAACGTTTCTGGTCTTCCATCAAATCAATCACCGGATGCGGCGTATTCTGGTTGATTTCCGTAGTCATCGCATCGGCATAGCCCAGTATATGGCGGGCAAACTCCACTACGGCCATTTGCATTCCAAGACAAATCCCGAAAAACGGAATACGCTGTTCCCGCGCATACCGTACGGCTGTGATTTTTCCTTCAATCCCCCGCTCTCCGAAACCCGGCGCTACAAGGACGCCATTCATGCCGCCCAGCTTTTCCGCCACGTTCTGCGGCGTGATGTGTTCGCTGTGGACACTGTGTACATTAACCTTGCATTCATTCGCCGCACCGCCGTGTATAAAGGATTCCAGGATGGACTTGTAGGCGTCCTGCAATTCCACGTACTTGCCGACTAATGCAATATTTACTTCGTATTTCGGATGAAACAGTTTTTCCAGAAACTTCGACCATTCTTTCAGTACGGGCTGTTTTGCAGCTTTCAGTTGCAGTTTTTGGATAATAATTTCGTCTAATTTCTCTTCCACCATCGCCAGCGGCACCTGGTAGATGCTTTTGGCGTCAATGGATTCAATGACCTCATGGGGTTTGATGTTACAGAACAATGCCACCTTGCGGCGGATATCCGGCGTGAGGTGATGTTCCGTGCGGCATACAATCACATCGGGTTGCAATCCGTTTTGCTGCAACATGCGTACGCTGTGTTGAGTCGGTTTTGTTTTCAGTTCTTTGGCGGCGCTCAGAAACGGCACAAGCGTCAGGTGAATGACCGCGCAGTCTTCATCGGGCAACTCCCATTGCAGTTGGCGCACGGCTTCCACAAAGGGCAATGATTCTATGTCGCCCACCGTACCGCCGATTTCCGTGATGACTACGTCATAATTTCCGGTTTTACCCAGCATCATCATCCGGCGTTTAATCTCGTCCGTGATATGCGGAATGACCTGCACGGTCTTGCCGAGATACGCGCCTTCGCGTTCTTTCTTGATGACCGATTCATAAATTTTCCCGGTCGTTACATTGTTGGCGCGAGAGGTATAGACATTCAGGAAACGTTCGTAATGCCCCAAATCGAGGTCGGTTTCCGCGCCGTCTTCGGTAACGTAGCATTCGCCGTGTTCGTAAGGATTGAGCGTTCCCGGATCTACATTAATATAGGGGTCGAACTTTTGAATGGTTACGCGCAGCCCCCGCGCCTGCAACAATTTTGCCAGCGAAGCGGAAATAATCCCTTTCCCCAACGATGACGTTACACCTCCTGAAACAAATACATATTTTGTGGCCATAGTCTTTTCCGAATAATGGACAAAGGTACTCAAAAAAATGGAAAATGGAGAATGGAGAGTGGAGATGTGCTAATGTGCTAATGTGACTAATTGGGCTGACGCGCCAATACGATTTACAGATTGGGCTTGCGCCAATTTAAAGATTTAAGCTGACGCGCCAGCAACACTCCATTCTCCATTCAATAAGGTTGCGCGATGAAAGCCTATGCGGGACACGGCGCAACAAAGACGGCGTTTGGTAAAAACGTCCTAAATTATACACCTATCTTCAGTCAATCTTTAATACATTTATCTGGAATTTTCAGTTACAGCATACACCAACGTACCATTCGTTGAGGCCGCTGCCACTTATAATCACGTTGTAATATTGGTAGCCTAGACTAGTGCACCACGCCTGGGTTGAGCTGTCATTGCATGTGCTTGCACACAAGTTGCAACTGCAGTATGTAGCGTCAGCCCCAACCCTTTTGCAATTCGAGGATTTCACTGCACTGCACCCAGACGTACAAGCGGTATTTGTATATGTGTTGTACGAAGCATTAATAGAATTGCCGCATTGGTTTCGCAACTGCACATAAGCGGTATTGCAGGCTCCCGTACATGCGCCATCATTAGTAGTATATGTTGAATTGGTCTTGCACGAGCCGCTGCAAT
>JAIROQ010000112.1 GCA_031257455.1 Prevotellaceae bacterium
ACATCATCACATCATCACATCATCACATCATCACATCATCACATCATCACATCATCACATCATCACATCATCACATCATCACATCATCACATCATCACATCATCACATCATCACATCAACTTTATTCCTCATCTTTGCTGAAAATGTCGTTTAATTTCAGTTCCTTGATGGCGCCGTATTTCGACAGGGCTTTGGTGTCGATGCGTTTTTTCGGGCCGACAATCATAATCGCCTTCGGTTGGTTTTTCACGTATTCGTTGCTGAAATTCACGATATCGTCAAACGTCAAAGCCTTGTAGGCGGGCAGGAATATTTTCAACGGGTCTTCGGAATAGCCCCAGCGTTGCAGTACATCGTAGTATTGCCCGATTTCGCGGAAATCAGGCTGTTCGGTAGCGCCGGAGAGGATTAAGCTGTTCCGCAGGACGTCCATCCGTTCCGGTTTTTGCGGCATATCGTTAATTAAGCTCATGAAGACGTCAATCGCGGCATTGGTTTTATCATCCTGCGTTTGGATAGAGCCGTTGAACCATCCGGGTTTTGCCGGCAGGCCGGGCGTGGAATAGCGGCCGCTTGCGCCGTAGGCCAGCGAACGGTATTCACGGATTTCCTGTGCCATCAAGCCCGTGAAGCCGCCGCTGAGATAAGCGTTATAGGCTTCCGTCTTCGGCAATTCGGCGGGAACAAAAGGCCGGCCGTTCGCAAAGAACGTTATTTGCGACTGCAATGCCGTTTCGTTCACCAGGTACACCGTATTTTCCGATACCGGTTGTTTTTCGCGTTCCTGGTAGCCTTTGCCGGGTTTCGGGCTGGCGGCGAATTTGACGGTTTGTTCCAATGTCGATTTAATTTCACTGGCCGGTTTTGCGCCCGTGTAGAAAATGGTAGCGGAATACTCGGTGGCCATCTTGAACGCCGTTACCAGTTCATCCGCTTTGATACGCATCAAATCTTTTATCGACAAACGGTCGAGGTAGTCCGATTTGTTGCCATAAAGCACATACTGGTTCAATGCGCTGGAAATATATTCCGGCTCTTCTTTCTGCTGTTTCCGGGCATACCGCTGGCTTTCGGCGAGGCGTGAAAGCTGGTTCTTCGGCAGGTTCGTTTCGTTGATAAACAGGTTGAGGTATGTAAGCGCCTGCCGCAGGTTCTGCTCGGGACCATTCAACGATACATAGACATAATTCTTGTTGGCGCTGATGCTGTAATCGCAATTCAGGCGGGCGAACTGTCCTTTCAGCCCTTTGGCGTCTCGGGCGGCGCCGCCGGCATAGTTCAGCAGCGACACATAATCCAGTTCCCTGATAGTCGATTGCCCCACCTCGTAGCGGATAACCAATGAAAAAATATCGTTCACCGGGTTTTTTGTATAGTATAACGTATTCCCGTTGGTCATCGCCACCTTTTGCAGGTCGGTATTGAAGTCGATGAAGCGGTAGGACTGTTCCGGCGCCGGAATGGCGGCGAATTGCTTTGCAAATGCCGACTGCGCATCGGCCTGCGGGAATGTCAGGGGTTTATATTCCGGTTTTTCGATATTGTTTTTCTTGATACTGCCGGGTTTCACGTGTACCGCCAGAAAATCTTTCCCGAAATATTTATTCGCTATCCGAAGGATGTCTTCTTTCGTTATTTTCTTTACATTTTCTACATAGTTGGTATAGTACGAAAGATCTACTTCATTGGCGAAATAATTGTTCAGGGCGAATGCCTGTGCCCGCACCGATTCCTGCTGTACTTCAAAAGCGGTTATCAATGCCTGTTTTGCCGATTCCAGTTGCCAGTCGCCGAACTCGCCTTTTTTGAGGGCTTCCAGTTCGTCCAGCACCATATCTTCGGAGCCTTTCATGGCTTTGATGCGGGCGCGGTCTAATTCGCGCATCACCGATTTGTATTCTTCCACAGTGGTGATATTATCCGTAGAAGGGCCTTCATAAAACTCCTGTGCATTGGGGATAATTTCAAATATAAATACCCCGCCGCTCTTCAGTCCTTCATTCGTGCTGTAAGCCTGCAGCACCTTATTGTCGAGCTGCAACTGGTCTAACAAGCCCGATTGGCCATTGCTCAGGAGGGCGGAACAAATTTTGAGCGCAATATTATCTTCATGGCGCAAAGGTACGGTGCGGAATGAAAGTAGAATTTGTTCCACCGGCCCCATTTTCAGTTCCAAAAACTCGCGCCCGTTGAAGGGGGCTTCTTCTCCCATAGCCGTTTCCGGCAGCGGTTTCGATTGCCATTTCCCGAATGTTTGTTCAATATACTGTTTGGCGGTGGCGCTGTCGAAATCGCCCACAAGAATAAGCCCCATGTTATTGGGAACGTAAAATGTCTTGAAAAATTCCTGCAGTTTCGTCAGTGACGGGTTTTTCAGGTGTTCCGGCAAGCCGATGACATCGCGCCCATAAGGCGTTTTCTTGAAAATATTTTTCAACAGTTCTTCATTGATGCGTTGGGAAGCCCTGTCGGAATACATATTGAATTCTTCATACACAATTTCCAGTTCGGCCTGGAAAGCGCGGAATACCGGCTGTTCAAAGATGTGGCTATATACCGTCAGCCACCGTTCCAGCTGGCTGGAAGGGAAAGTACTGTGATAAGCGGTATTGTCATAGCTCGTAAAAGCATTCAGGTTGGTGCCGCCGATTTGGGCAATCAGCCGTGAATACTCATTGGGTACGGCATATTCGGCTGCTTTTATCGACTCTTCGTTAATTTGCAACTGAATGGCGTCCCGTTGTTTTTTGTCTTTTGTTTTGCCCAGTTGGTCGTAGAGGGCAACAATTTTGTCATAATGCGGTTTTTCTTTTTCCCAGTCGATAGTACCCAGTTCCGTAGTACCTTTGAACAATACATGTTCGAGGTAATGCGCTAGGCCGGTAGCATCGGCCGGCTCATTCACGCTGCCGGCGCGGGTACTGACAAAGCCCTGCACTTCGGGGCGGCGGTGGTCTTCCTGCAAAATTACAGTCAAGCCGTTCGGAAGTTGATACACTTCCAGCGGCGGTTTTTGTTGGGCAATCACGCCCGATGATACCATTGCAAATATAAGCAATAGCATGGTGTTTTTAATAAATTTAATGTAATTCATAAAATTTTTAGTAAAAATGAATAAATATTGGCAAATATACGAAAAATAGTGGAGAGTGGAGAATGGAGAATTTGGAGATGTGAAGATGTGCTAATGTGACTAATTATTTAATGTGACTAATTGGGCTGACGCGCCAGCAAATAAGAAATTAGAAATTATGACTTACAACTTACAACTAAAAAACGCCGTCATTTCGACCGGAGCGCACGAAGAATGAGTGCGCGGAGCGGAGAAATCTCCTCCCCAACGCAAGGCATTTCGGGAAGGAAAACCTTATTTTCACCTTATTTAATTTGACGGAACCAAAGGGATGAGGATTGTATGCAAGATTTCTGATATTATTTACAATAGAATTATAATAAATGTGATTTACTTTGCGCAAATCCTTTTCGGCCGATTTGATAAATACCACTTTATACATTCTGTGTCAGCCCGCGTCTTTTATTTTCCCGCGCCACCACTTCTTCTAACGGTATGGATGGTTCGCCTTTTCGCGCCTCTATGTCAATTCTGTCTAAAAAGTCCTCCAACAGTTCATCGTTGCCGTATTGTTGCAAATCGATATGCACGTAGCGGTTGTAGCCCGATGCATCCTTTGTGTATTTTATTCCCTGTAATTGTCCCATAGTTTTAATCGTTATATTTTACAGAAACGTTTCTGCAAATTTACATGAAAATTTTGAATTTACACACAGACGCATGAATAACCCCCAATAAAGCGAAGCGACTTGAGGAGGTAATCAGTGATAAACAATGAAGCAAAGCGATTGGGGGTCAGTGCCGTGCCGGCGACAGCCCTATTCAAAATTCAAAACTCAAAATTAATCTCAAAGAATAACCCGGTGCGCCCGAATAAAAATTCGGGCACACCTTATTATTCATTTGACACAGCCGGAGCATAATTTAATAATGCTACGGCAGTATTAATAAGAACCTGCCGGTAATGCTAAAATTTCAGTATCAGTCACCCACAGGCCAAGCGTACTTGGGGGTGGCTCTACCGTCCATCTGTTCCAATTCGTTGCAGAACCCGGCGTTACGGTAATTACCCCGTTTACAAAGGTGCAGGCGTCTGCGCGAAGCCATGTTCTGGTATAACCGGTGAATACCTGCAAACCTAATTCCTGCACCGGAATAACGGCTCTGTTTTCATCGGGATATACCTGTATTAAAATATGATAGTCATTTGCATACAAATCCCTTGCCCTGTAAAGGGTCGGCAATTCTACCGCTCTTTCAATCACTTTGTCGTCAAAAGTTTCCCCAAATACATAGTTGGAAGTAAAAGTTCCTGCACCAACTTTTATAAATGTTAGCTTGCGTCCGGCTTTTATAGTGGTTTTCTCATTGCCGCCAATAGAAATTGGCGTCTCGGGGTCTGCAAATTCAACACTGAATTCATACTGTCCTGTCAAAGAAAGTTTGTCAAATGCAAATGGTATATTCAGGGTTACTTCATACACGCCGGCAGCAAATGACACGGTCGGCGCCGGAAAAGTAAATATCTCTTGTACCGCATCCGTGGCCGTAAATAACAATTGTAAGGATGCCGCTTCTGTAGCCCGGGTACGGGCGATGACTGTCGATAACATGCCGTTATCATCATTTGAAAGTTCAGCGACTACATTTTTTTGGAGGAAGGTGTATGCCGCCGGGGCCGATTCATCGTAGAATGCTCTTTCATTTTCCTGGTTGCAGGCGTTCAGTCCGGCTAAAGCCGCTGCCGCCAAAATCAAATATTTTATTATTTTATTCATAATTGTTGTGTTTTTAGTTGTTTACTTTTTTATGAATGTTTTTCGCTAATCCACCGGATTTTGTTCCGAAGAGAGGATGTTTTTATTGCCGTCTAATTCAGCCTGTGGAATTTTGCACAGGAATGCGCCGCTTTCGGGTCCGGTATTATAGTTTAATAATTTATCGGTATGATTGCTTCCCGGATAATTCCGCGTATAGCCCTGTTTCAGGCGTAAAATATCCTTAATGCGTCCCACTTCGCCCCAGAGTTCGATGCGGCGCTGTAAGAGTACTTCTTCCAGGACGTTGGTTGGGTCGGTGGTCGTAAGATCCGGCAGGGTATTCGCATTAGCCAGTGCATCGAGGTAAGCGGCATAGGTTGTTTGTTGGGCTTCATCCAAACGGAGCGCCATCAGTTCCTTTAGCAGCGTACGTGCGCCGGTATAGTCGGCGCCTTTTGCTTTTGCTTCAGCTTCAATGAGCAGCATTTCTTCGGCGCGCATGAAAATAATGTCGCCGGTCAAGGTTCCTATATCAGCCGCACGAAGTTTCATTTGCCCGTAGTTCACATTTTCTCCGGTAGTGGCGCTTCCCTGGTTGCCATCCTTAAACCAGGCGATGCGGGCATCGGAAGTGTAGCGGGTTAATTTGTCGTACAGCCATTTGCTGATGCATTTGCGCTGGTTATACCCACCGTTCGAACCTCTTGCATCCCAATAGTAGTAGTAAATAGGGGCTTGTTCGGCAATGACTTCCATAGACCATAAACTGGCGGGCAGTTTATAGTTGTTCATCCCCGTGGTTAATTCCGCCGGTGCAAGCAACTTGACGCCTGCCCGTTTGCGGGCTTCGGCGGCAGCGGTAGCGGCGTCCCCGTAGCGTCCCTGCACGAGGGCAATACGGGCTTCAAAGCCTTTGGTTATATAGTAGTCCACATACGATGGATGCTCCTGTACCGGTTTGCCGATTTCGGAAAACAAATCCGATGCACGTTGAATATCCGCATTGATTTGCGTATAGACTGCTTCCACTGTACCGCGCGGCTTTCCTTCGTCGCCCGAACGGGTGGGTTCGGTATAAACCGGCACGCCCGGGTCGTTCTCGTGTCCGAGGTAGGTTTTCTGGAAAGCCTGTATCAGTTCAAAGTAAGCAAAGGCGCGGAGGGCGTATGCCTGCGCCACGATATTTTTGGCGGCATTGCCGTTCGAGCCGATGTTCCCGTCTTCGGCAATAATATAATTTACATTGCTGATAAGGGTGTAGTACATATTCCAGAGATTATGGCTGCGCGACCAGTCGTTGATCACTATTTGCCGTGTATAGAGCAGGGAATAGTCGAACCCGTACCAGTTATCGACGCTGGTGGTTACGATGTCGTCGCCCATCAGTTCCTGCGCTAAAATGGTGCTTTGGTGTCCTTCTGCGTGGTTCACGTTGCCAGCCACATAAACGGCTTGATAGAGCAAGAAATAACAGCCTTCGATAGCCGTTTGTGCGGCCGTTTCGTCGGCAAAAATAACCGGTCCCGACACCTGGTCGGTGGGGTTGGTATCCAAATATTCTTCCTTGCAAGCTGCCAGCAGTGCGGCAGCAAAAACGGTTAAAACCAAATATTTTATTATTGTTTTCATCTTTATTCTTTTTTAAATTAGAAATTCACATTTATACCCAAAGAAACCGTCCGCACCGGTGTATAATTATAACTCAGGCTGCCGGTCAAAGACGCCACGGGGTCAAAACCGTCCAGGGCGGAAAAGGTTACCACATTATCGGCAGCCACATAGAGCCTCAGGCTGCTGAGCCTGATTTTGTCCGTCCATTTTTTTGGTAACGTATAGCCCAGTGTAATGTTCCTGATACCAAAATAGGAAGCATCGAGCAAATGGCTTTGGGTAGACAAATAATCACTCCCATACTGCAACCGGGGAATATCGGTTATATCGCCGGGTTTTTGCCAGGCGCGTTTGGCATTATTATGTAAATTGATGCCCGGGCGAAGCGGATCCATAAATCCCTCGTACATTACGTCTGTCGTTACGCCGCCGATGCTATATACGGTGAGGAACGAGAAATCAATGTTTTTTAAGATGGTAAATTCCGATCCGATAGAGCCGTAGAAATCGGGCAGTTTACTGCCGCAGACTTCGCGCGAGGTGGTGGCTTTCGAAACGTCTTCAGAAATATAGGCATCGCTGGCCTGTTCGTCTGTAATCGGGTCGCGGTCGTCCCATACATAATATAATTGTTCGCCGGTGGCCGGGTCCACGCCGGCGCTGCGCGGCAGGTAATAAGAATAAAGCGGTTCCCCGACTTTATAAATCCTGCTACCGGAAATTATCGGGCGTTCCGTAGCCAATGCCGTGATGCGGTTGACTATGCTGGAGCCAAGGATGTTCAATGTCCAGTCGAAGTTGTCAGATTTCACCACATCTATTCCCAGCGCCAGTTCGAAGCCCCGGTTGTACATGGAGCCGATATTGTCGTTGTAGGAGCCGAAACCTAATGACAGCGCCATCGGCACTTCCAGCAGCATGTCTTCGCTGACGCGGTGGAAAAATTCTGCGGTCAGGTTAATGCGGTCGAACAGGCGGGTTTCCATTCCCACGTTGAAGTTCCGGTTCTTTTCCCATTTCAGTTCGCGGCTTTCCAGGGAAGAAATCACTGCGCCGTTGTTGTTGGCATTGGCATATCCGATGTCATAAAACGATTGCCATGCGTAGAAAACGTCATAGGCTACTCCTCCGATGACTGTCAACAGGGCGTCGTTTCCCTGTTCGCCGTAGCTGACGCGTAAACTTAAATTATCCATCCAATCCACGCCGCTCATAAAGTCTTCTTCGCTGAGGCGCCAGTTGGCGCCAACCGACCAGAACTGTCCCCAGCGGCTGTCGGTATGGAAGCGGGAAGAGCCGTCGGTACGGAAGCTGGCTTCGAAATTATATTTATCGGCATAGCTATATTTCAAGCGCGACAAAAATGATTCGATACGGTAATTGTCCTCTGCTGAAGTTATATTGTCTAAAACAGCGCCGGGGTTAAGTTCATAGATATCGGGGAAGGGGAATTTTGTTTTGGAGGCGGTCAGGGTATTGGCTTTATAAGCGTAGTATTCATGCCCTGCTATAAAGTCTATGTTATGCTCGCCGAAAGAGCGTTTATAGCCCAGAATTTCGCTTAATGTGAAACTCTGCGACCGGGGCGCTCTTTTTGTAAGGTTGCCGCCTGAATCTATGCTGGTTCCCCAGCGTTGGTCATAATAGGAAGTTGACCGTGAATTATAAGTGGTAACATTTACATCCACTTTAAAGTTCAATCCTTTGGCAAAACCGTACTTATCTTCGTCCAATGCAATTTCGGTGAACGCACGGGCGGTAAGGTTGTCGGAATTGTTATAGAACTTATCGGCGAAGAGTTGCCCTACGCTGTTGAAGTTCGGCGTACCGCCACTGGCGCGGCCGGAGCCCAGATCATACACCGGTTTCCCGGTATCGTCATATAGTATATTACCGGCGGCGTCCACCTCAAACACGGGATAAATGGGCGCCATTTGCTGGGCGGCATACCATACATTGGTCACATTGGTATCTCCCTCTCCTGACCGGCTATTTGTTTTATTAAAAGATACATTTGCGCTGGCTCCGAGTTTTAACCATGGTTTAACCTGTGAGTCCACGTTGAGGCGACCGGAAAGACGTTCAAAGGAAGTAGTATGAACCAGTCCTTCTTCATTCAAATAGCCGAACGAAAAGTAATACTTCGTTTCTTTATTCCCGCCCGATACATTGAGCAGGTATTCCTGCCGCAACGGGTTATCCGTAGAGGCTTCGTCGAGCCAGTCCTGATGATAACGCAATTGGGCATTCGGGTTTACTTTGCCCGTAACCGGATCTATCAACTGCGCAATGGGCATGTTATACGGATTATACTGTTCGTTTTCACCAAACAGTTTTGCCGCGCCGGACAGCATATTTTGAATAGCCGTCGTGCCGGCCTGGCTGGATGGCACCGCATTATTAAAAATAGCTGCATTTTTATAGATAACAAAGTTGGTTTCAATCCAGTCTTTTTCATCCATCAAATCGTAGCGGGGAATAGCACGCGAGGCAATGCCCCATGTGGCTTTCAGGGTTACTTTGAGTTTTCCTTCCGTTCCGCTTTTGGTGGTAATCAGCACCACGCCGTTGGCGCCGCGCGCGCCATAGAGCGCACCCGCCGAAGCGTCTTTCAAGATAGTGATGGATTCAATATCATCGGGGCTGATGGCCGAATAGGCGCCGTCATAGGGCGCCCCGTCCACTACATAGAGCGGGTTACTGGATGAATTGATAGAGCCGAAACCCCGGACTCTAATTGTAGAACTCGAGCCGGGCTGGCCGGAGCCGGAGGTGGTTTGCACGCCGGCCACCGTGCCTTCCAATGCTTTGGTTACATTGGATACCGTGCGTTTGGCCAACTGTTTGGACGATACTACGCCGGCAGAACCTACAAAGGATTCTTTCTTGGTCGTACCGTAAGCCACCACTATCACATTTTCCAGTTGTGTAGCTTCGGCTTCCATTGTTACATTGATGACCGAACGGGCGCCAACCGCTATTTCCTGCGTTCTCAATCCTACAAATGCGAATACCAACGTAGTATTTTCCGGTACATTAATGGTATAACGTCCATCTACATCCGTCAGTACGGCCGTAGTCGTTCCTTTGACCGAAACAGACGCGCCTATCAGGGGCTGTCCGCTTTCGGTTACTATGCCGCTTACCTGGCTGGTCTGCGCCCATAAAGCGCTGAGCCCTGTCGCCAGCAAGCACACAAAAAGCAGTAAGACTTTTTTCAAGGGATATGTATATTCTTTCATAAACATTTTATTTTTAATTTTAATACATTTTTTCATTAGTTCATAGCGGTATTACAGGCTTCCGAAGCCAAAACTCAAACGCAAAGTAATACCTACCGATACCGGATATAACTTGTTGCTGTTATTGAAAAGACCGCCGTAAAGGAACTCACCGGGGTTTTCCCGTTGGTAAGTAATCAAGCGCGTACCGGCGTCATCGGGCTTTTTATTAAGTTCCGTAAGCCCGTAATCAAAATAGACGCCGGCATAGAGGCCGAGCCGGTCGGTAAAACGCCATTTGGCGCCGGCTTCCACAGCCAGTTGCACCGATACGTTCAAATCCCAGTCGGTAGTTTGATCTACCGTATATTCGCCAATACCGTAATCTTTCAGGTCATCGAAAGTCGTATTCAGTTTGGCGCTGTAGCCGGTCGTTTTCAACTGCCCGGAAGTCTTGTACTGTGCGCTCACGGGTATGCCGATTTTTGCGCCCAGGGCAGCATAGAAAGCCGTTTTTCCGCCGGTTTCCCCCTGCACCATTATGGGAACAGTCAGTAATGTAACCGAAGGCGATTCCTTGTAACCGGTATAGGTATAAGTAAAGTCCAAATCTCCCAGTCCGGGGGTCAAGTCCTTTATTGTATTGGTATAGCTTACATCATGCACCAGGGACGCTTCGGCATTATAAAGCGCTATGCCGGCGCCTGTTTTTACGCTCCATTGGGGTGCAAAATAGAAATTATAATTTAATCCGGCCTGCGCGCCCAAACCTGTTTTATGATCCATAGAGCTATAGTCATACTGCAGCGATGCCAGTCCATAGCCGCCGCCTATCGAAATTTCATGCCGGTGTTGCGCTACGGAAGGTAAGCTAAAACACAGGGCAAGTAATAGTAGAATGATTCTTTGTTTCATATCTTTTTGTTTTTTCGTTTTTACTTTATTTCTCTTCCGCTTCGCCCGTCCCTCCCTTGCGGAGGGACGGGGATGCAGAAAAGTTTTTATTTAGTTAACTACAATGTTAACGGTTTGTTTGCTGCCGTCCGGTTGCGACACTTGCAGTACGTAGAAGCCGTGCGCCAGGCCGGTTATATCTATCGTATTCTGCACGCCGGACAAAGGCAGGTTGCCTTTCACCAGCGTACCGGTACTGCTATAAATATTCGCTACCGAGCCTTCGGGCAAACTTGCCGACTGAAGCGTCAGCGAAGCGCCCTGCGTTACGGGATTCGGATATACCGCTAAGGAAGCAGTAGTTGACTGCGGCGTGAACGAACATATACCTAACGGTTTGTTGTCGCTGGTGGTCAGTTCTACCGTATAATTCGCCGTAGTTCCCTTCGGCACCTGGATATACGGTTTGGTTGCGCCGTTGACAGGCGCGCCGTCGCGTAACCATTGGAACTCAACGAATGTATAGCCGCCGTTCGTTGCCGGATTATTGTTCACCGTAGGCACATCGCTCCACGGGTAGGCAATCAGGTTGGGATCGCGAAGTCCCACGCGCAACAATACCACGTCAGTGTATTTCTTATCGGAACGGGCGTCCACCCACACACGGTAGTTGCCGGCATGGGCAGCGGTTATCTGCGGCAATGTCCAGGAGGCGTCAGTACGTGTTCCACTGGTAATGACCGGTGTGCCGACATTCGTCCACACGCCGTTTACTTCCTGTTGCAGCTGGTATTTCACATCCAGACCGGTAGCGGCTACCGAGAAAGTATGCTGCCCGCCTTCGCAAATAGTTTTCCCCTCAGGTTGCTGGGTAATGGCGGTCGGGAAAGTCGTTACGGTCAGCACGCCGGAAGCCGGGATAAACACATAATTATCGGCATACGAACTGGCGGCCAAGTCTGTCAGCAGCGGCTTTATATCATAAGTGCCGGCAGAAGACATACTGTTTGCTACTGTGGAGAATTTCACCAGCGTGAGAATACTATCCGCCTTGTCGGTTGCCAGCACTGTACCCTCCTTGATATAGGCGGTAAATGCCGGGTTATTGGTGGCTTCTTCCCTGGTAACGTCATTCACGCCAATGGTGAGATGCCCTTTGGAGTACAGGCAAGCCTTATTGGACGAGTCGGATTCGAAGAACAGATCTTCGTTGTACACCGCCGTTACTTCGTAACAAACCGTTGCCCCTTGCGCAGGAACGGTATCTCTGTATTCCAGGCTCTCTACATTTTCGGCAATTAACGCCCCATCGCGATAGACATTATAACCGATTATGTCGCCGCCGACCAAGGTTACGGCAATGTTCCAGTTGTAATCCAAGTTCGAAATCGCCGACAATGCTTCAAAAGCAGCGCCATCCAGCGAAACCAGGTCGCCTTTGCCGGCTACCGCAGGACCTTCGTCCGCGCCGGCGGGAAACTCTCCATTCGCATACGCAAAGGAATAGCCTACCCACAAGTCCTTAGTAACGTCTATGGAAAATGGCTCGGTCAGTTCGATGGTCTTAAAGGATTCCGCCGTTAATCCCGAAACCGGTTGGGAATACACAATGGTTCCGCCCTGGCGAATATTCAGTACCACGTTTGTGGGTAAATCCCATACACTTATTTCTACTGATTTAATGGCCGCATGTTTGTAGTCCTTCAAATCGGACGGTTCAAATTTCGCGGCTACTTCCATATTGCCGCCACCGGCGCCTATACCGGTATAGAGCGTCCCGTCATCCCAGCGGATAACCGCTTCATCGCCGGCCTTGAGGGTTTGCAGGCGCAGCGCATCCTTTGACGGGCTAACTACCGGGGTTTGCGCTTTGCGGGCTTCCCATTTTACAGGCGCTTTGGCGCTTTGCTTGGCCGGAGCCGCTGTTTTGGTAAGTACAGTCGGCAAATCCAGTCCTGCTC
>JAIROQ010000204.1 GCA_031257455.1 Prevotellaceae bacterium
AACGGCCGTGTGAGCCGCTTGCTGATGAACTACATTCAAGCCTTATTTTCCCTCCCTTTGTCCATTGTTTTTAAGGACGACAAGGCGGCCTACATTACCGCATTAAATGAAAGCAGAAAAGCCGAAAACAAACAGCCATTCTATGATTTCATGCTACAGGAATACGCGCGGTTCTTAACAGCGGAAATAAACAAATACCACTCGTTGCAACAAAAATCCCCGCTAAAAAAGGGCAAGGGCTTCGGGTTGTTTTTCTAAAAGGATATAACGCGTGCGCCGGTGTTGAAAACTCCTTCCCAAAAGGACACTATATTTCCCGTTTTTTTAGTACCTTTGCAGGCTTTTATTTTAAGAAAAAACAGGCGGTTTTTATACCGCAGAATTTCGACATTATTATAAAAATCATGATAGAAAATAACGAATTAACGGAACGGATTATTAAAATCAATATCGAAGAGGAAATGAAAAGCGCCTACATTGACTATTCCATGTCAGTGATCGTGGCGCGCGCGCTTCCCGATGTACGGGACGGACTGAAACCCGTACACCGCCGTATCCTTTTCGGGATGGACGAACTGGGACTGGCTGCCGGAAAACCGTATAAAAAGTCTGCACGTATTGTCGGGGACGTGATGGGGAAATATCATCCGCACGGCGACTCGGCCCTGTACGAAGCGATGGTGCGGCTGGCGCAGCCCTGGAGTTTACGCTATCTGCTGGTGGACGGGCAGGGCAACTTCGGCTCGGTGGACGGCGACAGTGCGGCGGCCATGCGTTATACCGAAGCCCGGCTGCAAAAACTCACGGAAGAAGTGCTTGTCGATTTGGACAAAAATACGGTGGACATGACGCCGAATTATAGCGAAGAATATAAAGAACCCACTGTCCTGGCAAGCAAAGCGCCGCTATTGTTGCTCAACGGCGCATCCGGTATTGCCGTAGGGATGGCCACCAATATGCCGCCCCACAATCTGACCGAAATCTGTAATGCCATTTGCGCATACATCGACAACCGCAATATTACGGTGGACGAATTGCTGCAATATGTCAAAGGGCCGGATTTCCCCACCGGCGCCACGATTTACGGCTATCAGGGCATTAAAGATGCGTTTGAAACCGGACGCGGCCGGATTGTCATCCGTTCAAAAACGGATATCGAAATAGCCGACAGCGGACGCGAAACTATTGTAGTGAGTGAAATTCCCTACATGGTCAATAAAAAGGAACTGATACAAAAAATCGCCGACCTGGTCGAAGAAAAGAAAATTGACGGCATCTCCTACGTGAACGATGAAAGCGACCGGAACGGGATGCGTATCGTCATCAAATTAAAGATAGGCGCAGTGGCCAATGTAGTGTTGAATACATTATTCAAATATACGCCCCTGCAATCGACTTTTTCGGTGAACAATATTGCGCTGGTCGATGGCCGCCCGCGACAGTTGAACCTTATCCAGCTGATAAAATATTTCGTAAAACACCGGCACGAAGTAATCGTGCGCCGTGCGAAATACGAACTGGAAAAAGCCGAAAAGGAAGCGCATATTTTGGAAGGTTTGCTTATTGCATTAGACCGGCTGGACGAAGTAATCGCCCTTATCCGCGCGTCCAAAACGCCCGAAGAAGCCCGCGCCGGTTTGATGTCGCAGTTTAATCTGTCCGAAGTGCAGTCCAACGCCATTATAGAAATGCGCCTGCGCCAATTGACCGGTCTGGAACGCGATAAATTGAAAGAAGAATTTGCCAGACTGCAACAACTCATCGGCAGGCTGAAAGAAATACTGGCGGATGAAAAATTGCAGTTGCAGATTATAAAAGATGAAACGCTTGCTTTGCGCGACAAATACGGAGATGAACGCCGTACCGGTATTGTTCATACCGCCGAAGAATTTAACCCCGAAGATTTTTATGCGGACGATGATGTGGTGATTACCATTTCGCACATGGGGTATATCAAACGTACCAATCTGGCCGAATACCGCCTGCAAAACCGCGGCGGGGTAGGCGCGAAAGGCAGTACCACGCGGGACGAGGATTTTATCGAACACATTTATGTGGCGAATATGCACAGCACCATGCTGTTTTTTACCCAAAAGGGACGCGGTTACTGGCTCAAGGTATATGATATTCCCGAAGGCGGGAAAACGACTAAGGGACGCGCCATCCAAAATGTTATCAACATCGAGCCGGACGACAAGGTGATGGCCTATATCAATGTCAAGACCCTGAACGATGCGGAATATATCAATAATAACTATATTGTGCTGTGTACGAAAAACGGCACCGTGAAGAAAACATCCCTCGAAGCCTACTCGCGGCCGCGCGCCAACGGTATTAATGCCATTACCATCCGCGAAGGAGACGAACTGCTCGAAGCTATCCTGACCAACGGGCAATGCGAGATTTTACTGGCGGGACGCAATGGAAAATGCGTACGCTTCAACGAAGCGAATGTACGCGCCGTAGGCCGTACGGGAATGGGCGTGCGCGGGATTACCATTGACGAAACAGACGAATTGATAGGCATGATTTGCGTGCATCCTGAAAATGCCGCCCAACAGCATACGCACATTATGGTCGTGAGCGAAAACGGCTACGGCAAACGCTCGGAACTGGAAGATTACCGCATCACCAACCGCGGCGGGAAAGGAGTAAAAACGCTTAATATTACCGAAAAAACCGGCAAGCTCATTGCCATAAAAGAGGTAACGGACGAAAACGATTTGATGATTATCAACAAATCGGGCTTGACCATTCGTTTGGCAGTGGCCGATATTCGCGTTACGGGACGCGCTACACAGGGCGTCCGGCTTATCAACATACGCGGGAACGACCAAATTGCCGCCGTCTGCAAAGTCAATAAAAGTGACGAAAAACCGCCGGAAAACGAACCGGACACACAGGAAACAGCGGAATAAA
>JAIROQ010000142.1 GCA_031257455.1 Prevotellaceae bacterium
TTTGCACCGCCGACTATACAAAAAAATGGATTGACAACATTAAACAATTACGTTTATGGATAAAAGAAAGGCTATAGCTATTGCGCAACGATATGCTACAGTAGTGAAATCGAATTTTGATTACGATAAAATCATTTTGTTCGGCTCTTATTCAAAAGGCAATTTTGACGAACATAGCGATATTGATATTGCTGTGGTTTTTGACGACTACGATAACCACATCCAACGGCAAGTTGAACTGTTAAAATTGACACGTTACGTAGATAGTCGCATCGAACCTCATCCCTTTCGGGAAAAGGATTTTAATATAAACAATCCCCTCGCTTACGAAATTCTGTCGTCCGGTGAAGAGTTGCACGTATGATGTGATGATGTGGTGATGTGATGATGTGATGATGTGATGATGTGATGATGGGCTGACCACTAACCATTAACCATTAATCATTAACCATTAACCATTAATCACTAACCATTAATCACTAACCATAGGTATTACCACATCATCACATCTTTTTCAACCAAAGTTCGGGGTTTAGTTTTTCCGGTTCAGGTTTGTCTTTCATCTTCCATATTTGGAAATCCAGCGTTGTGTTGTCCGCAGTAAATATCGTGCCGATAGTTTGTCCCCGCGATAATTTATCGTTTACTTTTACATTGACGTCTGAAAGATTGCAATAGATTGTGTAGTATTCGCCGTGCTGCACCATCACGCAATTGTGTTGCGCCGGTATGAAGAATACGCGCCGCACAACGCCGTCAAAGACACACAATGCCGGACTGTTTTCTTCTGTCGAAATATGGATGCCGAAATTTTGCGGTAGCTTCAGGTTTTTGTACACCGGATGATAATGTTCGCCAAACTGCGCGGTAACTACTCCTTTGTGTACCGGCCACGGCAATTTCCCCTGATTGTTTTCAAAATTGGCAGACAAAATCCGGTCGGCTTCCGGCAGGTTCGGCGTTGCTTTCCGGCGGCGTTGGTCTTGCTTTGCCTGTTCGGCAATAATTTTCTCGATTTGTTTGTTGATGCGTTGAACAGTCCGCCGCTGGTCTGCCAAACGGCGCGTTAATTCTTTTTCCTGTCCGGCTAATTTTTTTGTGATGGCTAAAGCATCCGCTTCATCTTTTTGCAGGGTGGCGATTTCTTTTTCCCGCGCGCTCCGTTGTTTGTCCAACTCGCTTTTTTGGGCATTCAACACATGGATTTCCATGTTCAGCTCCTCCGACATTCGCTGTATTTTCAACGCCTGTTCATTGATGTATTCGGAATAGTTTTTGAAATAGTGCCACCGCCGGTAGGCCAATCCCACGTCATCGCTGGAAAGCACAAACATCAGCCAGAGCCGCCGGTCGCGGTTTTTATACGCCTGGTACAACAGTTCCTCATACGATTTTTTCAGTTCATTCAGGCTCGTTTGCAGGCCGGTTACATCTTCCTGTTTCTTTTTCAAATCGGCTTCCAGCAAATGGATTTGCGCGTCCATGTCGGCAATGAGTTGTTTGCGCGATTTTATTTTCTGCTTTGTCAAATCCAGTTGTTGCAGGCTATTTCGCTGGTCTTTGGAATTTTTTTTCAGCAGTTTGTCAATATATGCAATCTGCTCTTCGGCTTTTTTCAGCCGCCGGTTAAGTTCCGAAACACTTTGCGCCGCAACGGATATTACGGCTATCATTAAAATGACGGTATAAAAAAAGCGCCTTATCACGGAAGAGTTAAAGATTTAAAAATTCAAGTTTAAAATGGCGGAATGTGCGTATCCTTCGGCTATTCATCGCTTGCTGTTTTTTATTTTTTGTTCTACCTGCGTGTTGGGTTCTTTTTTCAGCGATAAATCCCAATATACCACGGCGGCGTCATACTCGCCGAGCGCGTGCAGCACATCGCCGTAGTGGTCGAGAATGACGGCGCTGTCGTTGCCGCCGTAAATCATGGCATGGCGGAAAATCGCTTTGGCTTCAACGGCTTTTCCCATTTTAAAAAGTATCCATCCGAAGGTATCCAGATAGGTTGCATTGTTAGGCTCTGCTTTAATCGCCTTGTTGCTCATGGTGTAGGCGCGGTCAAGGCGTTTATTTTCTTCGCTCAAAAAATAGGCATAGTTATTCAGCGCCACAATATAGTCGCCGTCTATGGCCAATGCTTTTTCGTAGTATTGGTACGCCTTTTTCGGGTTTTTTTCGGCATAATACAAATCCCCCAGGAAAGCGTAGGTCTGTACGGTTTTCTTCGGTTCATCCACTGTTAGCGGTAAGGTTTTTTCAAACCACCGGATGGCTTCCGCGCCATCGCCGGTCTGCCATGCAGCAATCGCTTTCATCGACATAAAATCTACTTCTCCGGGAAAACGCCGGTGCGCTATTTCGGCATATTTTCCCAAAGTATCCCATTGTTCCGCATAATATTCCACAGCCAGATAACGCTGCCATGCGTCAAGCTGTCCGATGTTATTTTGCAAATGATTTTTCAGCACTGTAATCGCCGAATCCACGAGTTGCTTTTGCAGCAGATACGTTGCATACAGCGGCTCCGTGAGCGAATCGGGCGGGGTGCGCAATACTGTAAACACGGTGTCGAGCTGCGGCGAAAACGAGGAGGCAAATTTCGGAATCTGCAATATGGCCGACAGGTATTCCACCTTATATTCCGTTTCCACCGCCTGGTTGGCATACAGGTTATACAGTTTTTGGAAATACGTGTCGAAATGTCCGTTGCGGCGGAAACAGTCGGCTTCGCCCAACAGCGCCGGCGTGTAATCGGGGTTTAGCGCCAATGCCTGACGGTACATTTCCAATGCCAGCGTATCGCGTTCCAGTGCGGCATACTGCTCGCCCAGTAACGAAAAATAACGCGCTTCGGGAAATGCAGTTACCAGACGTTCCAACGTACTCAATGCTTCTTCCTTTTTTTTCTGCGCCGTCAGTATCTCAAACCGCGTGGCGGCCGACTGTTCCGAATAACCTGTTTTGGCGTCGGCGTCATCCAGCAGCAGTAAAGCGCTGTCAAGCGCACCCATCCGCACATACAGCGCGGAGAGGTCGAAATACAGGTCCGGCATATCCGGCCGTTTTTGCAGGAGATAGTTATATTCCTCAATAGCCCGTCCGTATTGGCGGGCAGTGGCATTGTACTGCGCCGCCTGCATGCGATACCAGAAATTCGCCGTATCCAGCTGCACGGCCGATGCATTCAATGACAGCGCCGCATACAGGTAGCCCGACTGGTAATAAATATTTGCCAACTGGTAAAAACAGGCATCACAACCGGCGTCAATGGCAATGGCTTTTTTGAACAGCCGGTTGGCCATTGGCCAGTCGTGCAGTTCGTATGCTTTCATGGCTTCCGAAAAGTAGAATTGTTTTTCCAGTTGCTCCGCTTCGGTCAGCGGCTTGACTTTGGCGGGGTCAGACACCGGCAGCACGGCTTTCGGCGAGCAGGAAGCCAACAACCATCCCGCCAGCAGCACACGCAATAAGAAAGTACAGGTGAAATGTTTCATTTTGCAAAGTTACACTTTTTTCGGTTATTTCTTTTCGATATTCGACTTTTCGATACTCGATACTCGACTTTTCGATACTCGATTTGCGATTTGCGATTTTTCGGGACGGTTTCTCCGGTCGGGGAAACTGACAAAATGTCTCACGGAACGGTTGCCCCAGCTGGGGCAACCGACAAAATGTCTTGCAGGACGGTTGCGGCACGTGCCGCAACTGCCAAAAACAGTTCGCGGGGCAGTTGCCCCATTAGGAATTAAGAATTAGGAATTGTGCGCTTGTCGCAACTAACCATTGACCATTAACCACTTTGTGGTTGCGCGATGAAAGCCTAATGATAACAAGGCATAGCGCTGCTCGAAAGCAATATTTTTTGCTTCCGTTATTATTTTTATTTGTGCATATAATTACAGCAAGCGGAAACAGCGGACTACGGCTTTTTGCGAGCTTTCACCAGCATTTGCCACGGTTAAAGTGTTGCAAGCCAGTGACTGGTAACCGTCTATGCCGCATCCGTCCTCTCTGCTGGCATCATTTGTATACCAATAGGTAAACCCTAAACCGATTGCACCGTTGGTCACGCAGTATACACTTGCATATCCATAGGTATTACTGATTGGAGAACAAGGGGAATCAAGCGAACGCAGCGCAGCACAGGCTTGCGCAGCAGTCCCAATAGACGAAGCAAGCGCTGAGAATGTTCCTCTAACAGGCAATAACCAGTCGGGCGGACAAATGCCTTGCACGTTGCCGGATGAACCACTAGAACCACTTGCATAAGAAGCATACACTTGCGCCCATGTATAAGCTTTGCCACATTCTTCCACTGTGCAACCACTAATAGCCGAACCAACATTTTTATATTTTACATTCTGCGCCAACCACCAGTTATTATCGGGCATTTTCACAATGCGATACAATTCATTATCCCGTGTGTCTTTTATCCATGCTTCCCAATTCAGCGCACCGCTGGCGCGTTGTTGGCAAAGGTGCGTACCGTCAATGTATAAATCGCTGCCGGTGTAAATACAGAAAACACCCGGACAGCCTGTCTGGTCGGTTAAGGTTACCGGCGTAATGGTTACGGCGGAGGTTGCAATAGTACTTTCGTTCACTGTTTGTGTCGCTGTGCCGCCCGCAGCT
>JAIROQ010000108.1 GCA_031257455.1 Prevotellaceae bacterium
CTTGTCCCCGCCGGTTTGGAACGGCTTTATTGCAGGCCTGTTCCTGCTCCTGTTGGACGCCGCGATATATAAATGGAAATCGGCTAAAAATAGTGATGGTTAACAAAGTCTCGGGGAGCTTTCCCCAAAGTCTCGGGGAGTTCCCCCAAAGTCTCGGGAAGCTCCCCCAAAGTCTCGGGAAGCCCCCCGAAAGTCTCGTGTAGCCCCCCGAAGGTCTCGTGTAGCCCCCCGAAAGTCTCGTGTAGCCCCCCGAAGGTCTCGTGTAGCCCCCCGAAGGTCTCGTGTAGCCCCCCGAAGGTCTCGTGTAGCCCCCCGAAAGTCTCGTGTAGCCCCCCGAAAGTCTCGGGAAGCCCCCCGAAGGTCTCGTGTAGCCCCCCGAAAGTCTCGGGGAGCCCCCCGAAAGTCTCGGGGAACTCCCCGAAAGTCTTTTTTAGTCGTAAGTCATAAGTTGCGACAAGCGCAGGGGCGTCAGCCAACTCATAACTCATAACTCATAGCTCATAACTCATAACTCTTAGTTCTTAACTTTTCGTAGCATGAGGGGTTGTTTCTGGATACAAACTTTTTTATATAAAACAACCCCTTGCTATATAAAGAAACAACCCCGTGCTACGAATTTTTATCCGCTGCCAATGATTGCAGAATGTTTTAATATCTGCTTTCTGCAATTCATTTCTTCAACTCTTACTGTGATTTTTCTTTCTTCCGCAAAAAAGCCAAGAGCAGACACCGGAAGTATACATATTGTTTGTCGAGGTTCGGGAAAACCCACTATCGAAATAAGTACAGCAACCTATTGTCCACTCTTGACAAGGTCGCTTTTACTTATATTCTTCGATAGTAGAAATTTTCCCGATTTCGACAAACACGCAGAATAAAAGCTAAAGCGATATATTTTTAATATATCAAATTCAATACGTCAAAGAAGCATTATTAATGGCACAAATATAAAACAATATTTTTTAATTGCAAATATTTTTTGTTTGTACGAATTACACGGATTGGTACGGATTACACGGATTTTAAGAAATCATCCGCCATTTAGTCATAAGTCGTAAGTTGTAAGTCGTAAGTCGTAAGTTGCGACAAGCGCACCGGCGTCAGCTTAAATTTTTAAATCTTTAAATCTTTAAATTTTTTACTATCTTTGTTTTTAATAAATACAAAATTTAGATGACAACGTACACAAATATCATGCGAACGCGGTTGGCGCAATATAATGAACCGCAAAAAGTGCAGGAGGCAGGCGTATATCCGTTTTTCCGTACTATTGAGTCGGAGCAGGATACCGAAGTGGTGATAAACGGGAGAAAAGTACTGATGTTCGGCTCTAACAGCTATCTTGGGCTGACGAGCCATCCCAAAGTGAAAGAAGCCGCCATCGCCGCCGTGAAGAAATACGGCACCGGTTGCGCCGGCTCCCGCTACCTGAACGGTACACTGGATATTCATGTGGAACTGGAAGAAAAACTTGCCGAATTTGTCGGCAAAGACGGCGCATTGGTTTACAGCACCGGCTTCCAGTCCAACCTGGGCGCTATTCCTACCGTTACGACCCGCAATGACTATATCCTTTTGGATGATTTGGACCATGCGTCCATCATTGAAGGCGCGCGGCTGTCGTTTGCGAAAACGTTAAAATACCGCCACAATAATATGCTATCGCTCGAAAAAGTATTGCAACGTTGCGAACCCGACGCATTGAAGTTAATTGTGGTGGACGGTATTTTCAGCATGGAAGGCGACATTGCCGACCTGCCGGAAATCGTTCGGCTGGCGGAGAAATATGACGCCAATATCATGGTGGACGATGCGCATTCGTTCGGCGTCATCGGGAAACAGGGGCGCGGCGTGGCATCGCACTTCGGATTGACAAACGAGGTGGATATCATCATGGGCACGTTCAGCAAGTCTTTGGCGTCTATCGGCGGTTTTTTGGCAGCCGATAAAGACACTATCAATTTTATCAAACACACTTCGCGTTCGCTTATTTTTAGCGCCAGCGCTACGCCTTCGGCTACCGCCACCGCCTTGGCCGCCCTCGAAATTATTAAAACCGAGCCGCAACATATGGAGCAGTTGTGGAAAAATACCAATTACTGCCTGTCCGCTTTCCGCAGCTTGGGTTTCGACATAGCCCATTCCTGCACGCCGATTATTCCGATTATGATTCGCAATAACGACAAGACTTTTTTAATGACGAAACTTTTATTGGAAGACGGCATATTTGTCAATCCCGTGCCGCATCCCGCCGTACCCAATAATTCGACATTAATCCGTTTTTCACTGATGGCTACGCATACGCGGCAACAAATAGACTTTGCCATAGATAAAATTACAATAACAGCCCGCCGGCTGGGCATTATTTAGAATTAAGAATTAGAAATTAAGAATTAGGAATTATGCCTTAGCCCTATTGGCCATCGGCCATGTATAAACGTTCCATAATATTGTTGGCTGTGGTTATCAGCATTTGCACGCTGGGATTAATCAGCGTGCAGGTGCAATGGATACAGGCTACGGAGAAAGTGGAAAAAGCACAGTTTTCCCGTACGGTAATGCTTATACTGGAACAGGTGGTCAATAATATTACCGCACAGGAGATGCGGGAAATACAGTCCGTGCGCATGTTTCAATCGCATGCACGCAACGGCCATAACCTCGTTCCGGTAGAACAGCGGATTTCGTATCACCAAATAGAGTTGTTGCTGCATAAGGCATGCAGCGAAATGTCTATTCCCATTGCCTGCGATTTTGCCGTAACCGATGAATTGGGCGCTATCCTCTTTGAAACGGACAACTTCTCCAAAGCCCTGCCGGAACACACTTACAGCATGACGCTATTCCCGGACGACCCGGAAGATGCGGCGCATTATTACCTGAATGTTTATTTTCCCCAATATGCCGCCTATGTTATCCACTCCATTATGTGGATGATTGTGGCATCGGTATTGCTGACGCTGATTATTATCGCTACGTTTGCGGCTACGCTTTTTATTATTTTCCGGCAAAAACGCCTGTCCAAAATAAAAGCCGACTTCGTGAACAATATTACCCACGAATTGAAAACGCCGATTACCACCATTTCGCTGGCGGCGCAAATGTTGCAGGAAACGCCGGAAGCCGGCCTGTCAACGGCTGTCCCGCGCCTGTCGGACATGATTGGAAAAGAAAGCAAACGTTTGTCGCAATTAGTGGAAAGCATTTTGCAATCGGCCATTTTTAAACGCGGCGTAAAATTAAGCGTCCAAAAGATAGACATGCACGCATTACTTCAAAACGTGCTTGCACAATTTTCGTTGCAATTCGATACGTTGGGCGTTACAGTCAAATGTGCCTTCCATGCAACAAACACGCATGTTTTGGGAGATGAAATCCACCTGGCTAATGCCGTGTCGAACCTGATAGATAACGCTATTAAATACCGCAAGGAAACAACGCCGCTGCATATTTTAATAGAAACGGAAAATACCGGGAAAACCATTATCACAGCCGTAACGGACAATGGCGTCGGGGTAAAAGCGACCAAACAGTTATTTCACCAGTTCTACCGCCATCAGTCGGAAAATATGTACACCATAAAAGGCTTTGGACTGGGATTGTATTATGTGAAAAATATTATTGAAACGCATCATGGGAAACTGTTTGCATCCGGCAATGCCGGCGCGGGCAGTACGTTTGGCTTTGAACTTCCGGTATGCAAAGAGGATGCCACCGGACGACATAAATAAAATTATTATTTACAAAAAAAACGAGTGATGAAAAAAGTACAAATTTTACTGGCGGAAGATGAAGAACACATGGGCGAATTGCTGCGCGAATACCTTGTTCTTAAAAATTATTTGGTCGATTGGTACGTAAACGGCGAACAGGTATTAAAGTATTTTTCCGCCAAAAAGTACGACCTCTGCCTGCTGGATGTGATGATGCCGAAGAAAGACGGGTTCACGACAGCAAAAGAAATACGGCAGAAAAATGCGCACATCCCTATTATTTTCCTGACGGCAAAATCCATGCATGAAGACATTCTGGACGGCTTTGCTTCCGGCGCAGACGACTACATAACAAAACCGTTCAGCCTTGAAGAATTGTTGCTGCGGATAGAAGCTATCCTGCGCCGTACAAAAAGCGGGCAGGTGGAATTGTCGCCGGAAAAATCGTTCCGCATCGGCAGCCTCCTGTTCGATTTCGACAAGCAAACCCTCGCCAATGACGATAAAACGGTAAACATATCCCTGACAAATAAAGAAGCGGAATTGCTGCGCCTGTTGTGTATTCACAAAAATAAAGTGCTTGACCGCAATTTTGCATTGAGTATGGTATGGAAAGAAGAAAACTATTTTAACGCCCGCAGCATGGACGTATATATTTCCAAACTGCGGAAATATATCAGCGCTGACCCGTCTGTGTCTATTATCAACGAGCGCGGGAAAGGGTTTAAATTAGTATCATAAAAATTTTATACCTTTGACCTGTAAATTTCGAAAGACCACTATGATTTTTTTCTCCGCCATCCCTTCCGCAGAAGCATACGAGCGAAAACAACACTTGTATGAAACCATGCATGCGCGCTACAACGACATCAAAAAATCCGACAATTTTGCGCGTTACAATGAACTGAAAGCATATGTGCAATCGCCGGAATTTATCAGCGAACTGAATCATATCCGTTCGTTGTCCTACAGAACCAGCAAGGAACACTTGCTGGAAAGACGGCTCAAGGAAGTGCGCCGCTATCCCGAAGTGAAAAAATTCAAGAAAACCGGCGAACATACGGAAGATGCGTATGTGCAGGAATATATCGAACTGCAAAACAAAATCACCTCGCCTTCATTCCGGCAGCACAAAGCCTACTTGAAAAACAGAAACCGCCACAAAGAAAGCGAGCCTTATTTGAAACTCGTTGAATTCAGACGGCTCGCAAAGTCGAAGTACATCAGGGAATATTTCAAGATACAAAAAAAATACGCCGCTATCTTCGAAGAACAGGCAAGGTGGAAAGTAACGTTTGAAGATGTATTTCACCAGGAGCGCCTGTCTCCGCAATGGGACACCAAGCCCTATTGGGGCGAAACCATATTATCGCAAAATTATTCGCCCAATACCGAAGAACATTTATTGAGCGATGGAAAAAACCTCACCCTCTCCGGAGACGCCCTGCAAATCATCGTTCGCCGCGAAGCCGCTACCGGCACGGCATGGGACGAAACAAAGGGCTTTATTCCCCGTGAATTTTCCTATACTTCGGGAATGGTCAGTACGGCGCATCATTTCCAAATGACCAACGGACGTTTGGAAGCCAAAATCAGCGTGCCGGATATAAAAAATATTTACTGCGCCTTCTGGCTGGGCAGTGAAAAAAGCCGGCCGGCCATCAGCATTGCGCATTATTGCAACCACCGGCTGGCAATGGGTGCATACACTGCCGGCAATACTTTTTCCACTTTAAAAAAATTGACGCTGCATCATGGCCGGTGCTATATCTTCCAACTGGAACGCACGGACAAAACGCTGACATGGCTGCTCAACGGGAAAAAGGTCTTTGAATGCGCCAACCCAATAAAACAACCGCTATACATTGCCTTCACCGCCGGCGTACTGGGCAAAACCCATGACCACAAACTCCCGGCCACATTCGAGATTGACTACGTAAAATTATCGGTGAGAAAATAAGGATTTATTTCTTATTTCTTATTTCTGATTGGCTGACGCGCCAATTATTCAAAATTCAAAACTCAAAATTCCCTTATTATCCTCTCGTCTTAATAAGGGAATAAGGGCAATGAGGGTGTGTGTATTCTTTGCTACTAAGGGCGTTCTCACTTTAGTCGTAAGTCGCGGCAAGCGCACTGTTCACTTGTGACTAATTGATTTGGAGATGTGGCGTCAGCCAACCTTAAACTTTAAACTTTAAACTTTAAACAATGAACACTGCGCTTGTCGCGACTAACGACTAACCATTAAAAAAAACAGGGGCTATATTTATTTTGCCCCTGTGTTAGCATTTAAAGAACATTTTATTTTTTTGTGGTTGCGCGAGGAAAGCCTAAGGATAGCAAATTATAGCGTTGTTAGGAAGCAGTTTTTTGCTTCTATTTATTATTTTTATTAATGCATCTAAATTACAACTGGCGGAAACAGCGAACTACAGTATAGTATCCTAAATTACGACATTGCTCACCAACCCAGATGTAATCACACTCATAGCAATCGTATCCGCAGTAATCAACTCCAGCCCCGCACCCTAAGTCGTAATCATTGGTGGAGTGGACGTCGCCATATCGATGTTTGGGTGCATGTCGGGCAACGAGAGCCACATCGCTGGCCCAGCCATAATAGTCATTACCTCCACTACAATATGAGTCTATAGCCCGCAGTCGCTGAGCTACAATAATTTGTGTATTTGATACGGAGTTATATAATGTCTTATAAGTACTCATTACCGGCAAAATCCAATTCGATGGGCATATCCCTTGTTTGTTAGCGCCATATCCAGAAGTACCGCCCCACGAGCCGCTTGATTGCACGCCGGTATACCATCGCCCGCATTTATCTTTAGTGCATTCGCTTAGTTCTGTAATTTCTAAGCCGGTGTTAGCATATTTCACATTCTGCGCCAACCACCAATTCTCGTCCGGCATCAAAACAATCCGGTATAATTCATTATCGCGCGTGTCTTTTATCCACGCTTCCCAGTTCTTTGCGCCGCCGGCGCGTTGTTGGCAAAGATGCGTGGCATCCATATACAAATCGCTACCTGTGTAGGGGCAATAAAGACTGCCAATACCGGGACAACCGGTGGCATCGGTAAACGTAGTTGA
>JAIROQ010000136.1 GCA_031257455.1 Prevotellaceae bacterium
GGCGGACAAACCATCATCATCAATCAATCAACATTCCAAAAGAATGGCCTCGGCACCGCCGGCTTTGTACTGGCGCTGCTGGGTCTCATTTTTTTCTGGGTCCCGGTGCTTAACTGGATTCTGTGGATCTTAGGCGTAATTTTCTCCATCATCGGGGTGTTCAAAGTACCGAGGGGATTGTCTATCGCCGGCCTGTGCATCTCGTTTATCGGGATTATTTTGATAGTAGCCGTGCTGGGCGCGCTATTCTCAGCAGCGGCGGCGATTTAAAGATTTAAAGATTTAAGGTCGGCTGACGCAGTAAAAGAACCGCCGGTATGTTTCCGTACCGGCGGTTCTTTTTTAGTTGAAAGTGGAGAGTGGAGAATGGAAAATGGCGACAGGCGCACTGTCGAATGTCGAGCATCGAGCATCGAAAAGTCGAATATCGAGCATCTCGTATCGTAACCTTAAACTTTTAACAGAAAACAAACTTTTTGTGAGGGATTTTCTACCTCTGAATGGAAAATATGCGTTAAAATTGTTGCTTTATTACAACATTCTATGCATAAATTATATTATTTTTTCCTGTTCCTGATTTTATCACTCCCCAGTCAAAGCCAAATTATTCGTGACGGTAAATTGACAAAACAATTGGAAAAAAGCCGTTACCTGCGAATTCCCATGGAACCGGATGCGGAAGACGCGGGATTTACCCGGTGGCGTCAAAAAGAAGTTTTTGCATCAAGAGATTTACGTCTTATTGATAATTTTGACCGTTTACAATTGACCGGTCCGGGGAAGCTGTATATAGACGGGGAAGTAACCGTTTCCGGTAAAGGCAGCGTTTGCCTGGAAACGCCGGCCTCTTTGGAAAACAAGAATCCGACTAACCGGAGTTATGCCACGCCCCAAGTGCTTCTTCCTTTAAACCGGGAAGATTTACGCGATTTTAACCGGTTTTCCACATGGGTTTATGTCGATGCGCCGGGCGTTTACCTCGCCTTCGGAGGTTTTGCGCTTCACAATGACGGCGAAAAAATTATGCCTGCGCCCGGCCGTTTTGAGGGGCAGCATTTTGAAACATTCACACCGGGCAAATGGCAGCATGTAATATGGGAAATTCCCGACTTATACCGCGATGGCGTTACCGGTTTTTCATTTTGCCTGTTGCTGGCCGGCGAACCTGCCGGAGCTGCTAATCAAATGAAAATGTATGTGGATGATATGCGTATAGAAAAGGTAGATGCCGAAAACAGCCGGGGATTTAATTTACGTAAAAATGCGATAGCCTATAGCCACAGCGGATATAAAGCGGGTGCGAAAAAACAGGCATTGGTGCAAAATGTGCAAGCTGATTTTTTTAGAATATACGATTATACGAACGGGACAGTGGCTTTTGAGGGAAAAGCGCGTCCTGTAAAAGACGGATTTGTTGTGATGGATTTCACACCATTGGAACTACCCGGACAGTACACCATTCATATAGGCAATCTGGCGTCTAAACCTTTTGCCATTGGGGATAACGCCTACCTTTCCACCGCCTGGCGGACGTTGAATTTTTTCTACGCCGAACGATGCGGATATGACGTGCCGGGAATTCATCAGGAATGTCATCAAGATGTGCTTTGCATTCATCCCGATGGACGAACTCTCAGCGTGGCCGGCGGATGGCATGACGCCGGGGATATGACACAGGGAATAGGAAATACGGCGGAAGCCGGAATAGCCATGCTGGAATTGGCCGATGCGGTGAAAGCAAAAGATACCATCCTTTATGAACGACTGCTGGAAGAGGCTCGTTGGGGCTTGAACTGGACGATGCGTACCCGCTTCGGAGACGGCTACCGGCAAGGCGGGCTTATTATCGGTATCTGGACAAAAAACATACGCGGAGACAAGGACGACATGCAATCCACAGCGCGAAATATCCCGTCCGATAACCTGATTGCCGCCATGTATTGCGCGATGGCGGTATCTCATTTCAAAACCATTGACCCCGTTTTTGCGCGATGGTGTTATAATTGCGCAAAAGAAGATTTCCTGTTCGCAGTAAACAAGATGGAAATAAATGGACAGCCCGATAATAATGTCGAATTATCGGCATTGGCAACCGTCACGGCGATGCATTTATACCGTATGACAAATGAAACGAATTATCTGGAACAGGCTGTCAAGTTTGCAAAGACAGTAATGAATGGCCAGCAGGTGGAAAGGAAAAAAGGCTGGAACATTCCATTAAGGGGTTTTTTCTACGAAACAACGGAGAAACAAAGAACGCTGGCTTATTATCATCAAAGCAAGGAACATTTAATGGTACAGGGACTGGCTATGCTACTGACGGCCGCCCCGAATCATGCGGAGGCTCCTTTATGGAAAGAGGCGTGTTTGGCCTATTCCGATTATCTGCACGATATAGCCTCTGTAATGCAACCCTATGGTATTCTTCCAAGCGCTGTTTATGAACTGGATAATACGGATTATTCCAACTTGTACCACGAAGGAGACCGGGTAGGGCTTCCGACTATGGAAGAATATAATGCACAAGTGAAAAACGGCATTCCATTATCAAAAACCCATTACTTGCGCCGTTTCCCTGTCGCCTACCAGTTTCGCGGGTTTCATGCCGTCATTATGGGAAAAGCGAAGGCGGCCTTTATTCTCTCAAGCCTTTTCCATGACAAAGAATTAAGAGATATTGCTACAAGGCAATTAGAATACATTACCGGATACAATCCTTTTGCCATGAGTACGATTTATGGCGATGGATATGATTATCCGCCGCTCTACGGCGCTTATGCCGGAGACGTGGTGGGCGCTGTTCCTGTCGGTATCGAAACTTTTGAAAATGAAGACGAGCCTTATTTTCCCATGCAAAACAATTGTACCTATAAGGAAATCTGGACACACACAACCGCCAGAGTGATGTGGTTAATAGCTGAATTATTTAGAGAATAGGTATTTCATATATGAAGAGATTACTGCTTCTACTAAACATTAATGCAAGTTTAACAGAAATCAAACTTTTTGTGAAAGAATTTCTACCTCTGAATGAAAAATATGCCCTAAACTTGCAACAGTTTTTTAATGTAAAATATTTTTAGCACATCCTATTATGAAAAACAGACTATTATTATTGTTTCCGGTATTTCTCTTTTGCATCTGCTGCCTGCCTGCAAATGCCGGAACACCTTTTAAAGCGCTTGTGCTTACCGAACGTGGCGGACAACATGGCAGTTTCACGGATGCAGCGCTGAAATGGCTGGGAGAAAAAGCAAAAGAACTGAACTTTGAATGGACGGAAATCAACAACACCAAACCCATCAACGAAGAATACCTCTCCGCCTTTAAACTCATCATACAATTAGACTATCCTCCCTACGGATGGACGAAAGAGGCCGGGCAGGCCTTTATTAAATACATAGACGAAGGACGCGGCGGTTGGATTGGTTTTCATCATGCCACACTGTTGGGCGAGTTTGACGGATTTCCTTTGTGGCATTGGTTTTCCGACTTTATGGGGGGCATTCAATTTAAAAATTATATCGCCCAAAAAGCAGCGGGAACGGTTCGCGTGGAAGCGCCGGAACACCCGGTGATGAAAGGCGTGAGCAAATCGTTCACCATTCCCGATGACGAATGGTACACTTTTGACCGGAACCCTCGTCCCAATGTACAAGTATTGGCGAATGTCGATGAGTCGAGCTATCGCCCGGATTCGGATATAAAGATGGGCGACCACCCGGTGATATGGGTCAATCCGCACAAACCTGCCCGGAATGTCTATTTTCTCATCGGACATAGCGGGCTGTTATTTGATGTGAAGGATTTCACTACTATGTTCTCTAATGCTATCCAGTGGGCGGCAGGCGATGCGGATGTGAAAAACGCCTATCCGGCAAATTATGCAAAAGCATCCCGCTTCAAGGCATTGGTCTATTACAGTGAACATGCAGAGGAAGCCCATGTAACCTTTGCCAAACAGGGAGTGGAATTTTTCCGCCGGTTGAATTACGGTGACGGATACACGCTGGATGTTACTACGAGCCTGTCGCAATATCCCTACGATAAACTCAAGGAATACGATATTATTATTATGCTTAACGATGCGCCTTCCGGTGCGGCACAGCGGGAAGCGTTTGAAAAATACATGGAAAATGGCGGCGGATGGATGGGATTTCATGCCGCTGCTTATAATGACAAAAATACCCGTTGGCCCTGGTTGGTCGATTTTCTGGGGGACGGCGTTTTTTTCTGCAACAACTGGCCGCCGCAACCTGTGAAACTGACCATAGACAACACGGCGCACCCCGTTACGAAAAACCTGCCGGCGACATTTATCGCTCCTGAAAGCGAATGGTATCAATGGAAACCCAGCCCAAGGGAGAATAAGAATATAGAGGTACTGGTATCGCTTTCACCGGACAATTACCCGGTAGGTATAAAAGACGTGGTCAGTTTTGGCGATTTTCCTGTGGTGTGGACAAATAAAAACTACCGCATGATTTACCTGAATATGGGGCATGGCGATGACGAATTTACGGATGCGACCCAAAAACTTTTATTTGTGAATGCTTTCCGCTGGGTGCTTAGCAGTGATAAAAAGGGGGACCCTTTTAAAAAATAATTAACTACAAACTAAACCATTTAATTTAATTGTATGAAAAGTAAAAAAAATCAATGTTGGTACAAGATTTTTCTTGTTACACTTTTACTTATGCCGGGCGTTATTTTCGCCCAAAACAGGGAAGTAAGAGGGACTGTTACAGATGCAGCCACCGGCGATGCCCTGGTAGGCGTTTCGGTGGTACAAAAAGGAACGACGAATGGCGTCATTACCGATATCAATGGGACATTTTCCATTAATGTATCGGCAGATGCTATTTTGCAATTCTCCTATGTGGGGTACACTACATTGGAGCAGGTGGCGCAATCAACGGT
>JAIROQ010000055.1 GCA_031257455.1 Prevotellaceae bacterium
CTCATACCTCTTAACTATGCAAGTGTACGTCTTTTACGGCGCGTCCGGAGGGCTCGTTCATTTTGCGGAAGGCTTCGTCCCATTCGAGGGCAATGGGCGTGCTGCAAGCCACAGACGGCACGGACGGCACACACTGCGCCGCCGAATCGGAAGGGAATAATTCGGAATAAATTGCGCGGTAATAATATTCCTCTTTGTTTTGCGGCGGATGAATGGGAAAGCGTTCGGCGCAGGCAGCCATCTGTTCGTCCGTTACGGCTTTGGCGGTCATTTCGCGCAGGGTGTCAATCCAGTTATAACCGACTCCATCGGAAAACTGTTCTTTCTGCCGCCATGCGACACTTGCGGGCAGGTAGTGTTCAAAGGCTTTGCGCAACACCCATTTTTCCATTTTTCCATTTCCCGCCATTTTATCTTTCGGGTTCAGCCGCATCGCCACGTCTAAAAATTCCTTGTCAAGGAACGGTACGCGCCCTTCCACGCCCCATGAAGCAAGCGATTTATTGGCGCGCAGGCAGTCGTAGAGGTGCAGTTTGCTTATTTTGCGGACGGTTTCCTTGTGAAATTCTTCCGCATTCGGCGCTTTGTGGAAATACAGGTAACCGCCGAACACTTCATCTGCGCCTTCGCCCGAAAGCACCATTTTTATGCCCATTGATTTAATAATTCGCGACATCAAATACATGGGCGTACTTGCCCGCACGGTGGTTACGTCATAGGTTTCGATGTGGTAAATCACGTCCCGCAGGGCGTCTAATCCTTCCTGAATGGTGAAATGTATTTCATGGTGCACCGAGCCGATGTGTGCGGCAACGGCTTGCGCCGCTTTCAAGTCGGGCGAGCCTTCCAGCCCGATGGCAAACGAGTGCAGTTGCGGCCACCATGCGTCTTGCGTATTGCCGGATTCCACGCGCTTGGCGGCATACTTTTTCGCCACTGCCGAAATAATCGATGAATCCAGCCCGCCGGAAAGTAATACGCCATAAGGCACATCGGTCATCAACTGCCGTTCCACGGCGGCTTCCAGCGCATCGCGCAAGGTATCAAGGTCGGTGCTATTGTCTTTCACATTATCGTACTGTTCCCAGTCGCGCGTGTACCATTGCACCGGCTTCCCGTCCGGACTGTAATAATATTGGCCGGGGAGGAACTCTTCGATTTTGGCGCAGTATCCTTCGAGCGCTTTCAGTTCGGATGCCACGTAGTACGTTCCCGCCGCATCCCAGCCCTGATACAGGGGAACAATGCCGATATGGTCGCGGGCAATCAGGTACGCGTTTTTTTCGATATCATACAATGCAAAGGCAAAAATACCGTTCAGGTCTTCGAGGAAATGCGGCCCCTTTTCCCTGTACAGCGCCAGTATCACTTCGCAGTCGGACTGTGTGAGGAATTCATACCGTCCGGCCATGCGCCGCCGGATTTCCCGGTGGTTGTATATTTCGCCGTTTACCGCCAGCGCCAGCTTGCCGTCTTTGCTGTAAAGCGGTTGCTTGCCCGATTGCGGATCTACGATAGCCAGGCGTTCATGCGCCAGAATAATTTTCTCGTTGGAGAACACTCCCGACCAGTCGGGGCCGCGGTGACGTACCTGTTTCGACATTTTCAGTACTTGGGGGCGTAATTCCTCCTGCGTTTGCTTGATGTTAAAAGCGCCGACAATTCCACACATAGTTTCTTAGATTTAAAGATTCAAAGATTTAAAGATTTAAAGATTTAAAGATTTAAAGATTTAAAGATTGCAAAAATACATATTATTATGATGAAAAACAAAAAAAAAATTGCCCTGCTTCCACAGGGCAATCTTCAGAAAAAACTACCAACTAAAACCTAAATCCTATTTTAAACACAGGTTGTGCAAAAATAGTATAGTCTTGATTTTCTCCGGTCATTGCATCCAGTCCGGGTTGCGCAAAGAGCGTCAAACCGGAGTAGTAATAACTGAAGGGTTTAATTTCGAAGCCAACGGTTAATCCGGGGAACAGGCTGTATTCGATACCGGCTACCGCCGATGCCGCCCAACCGAATAATTGCCCTGTGCGAACGCCTGCATCCCGTTTGTCGGCTTCCAGACTTGCGTCATCGAAACCGCCATAGGTGCTTTGCGCCGACAGGCTGGCAAACTGGAATGTGCCGACTACGCCTGCATACGGGTGAATACGGTCGTTGCCCACCGTGAAGTAATATTGCCCGCCTACATTCGCTACAACGCGCGTCTTTAACTGGGCGTCAATATTGACATATTTCGGAAATACGGTAATGTCGCCGGATAGCGTAGGATCCACTGCTTCGCGCCAGGGGGTGTTGTTGATGTACCCCGCCCCGCTCAATGACACGGCAATTTGATCGGTAATAAAGTATTTCGCTTCGATACCTATCATATTGAGCAATGAATTATTGTTCGGGTCGCTCAGCGTCAAGTAAGCCGGCAAGTTGGTCGTAAGGCCGCTCCCTACTTCGACAGCATTTTGCCGTATCAGCAAAATGTTATCTGCCGAGTAGAAAAACCCTTTACCCAACAAGAGGTTCACTTGATAGTTCCCCGCTTTCGGCGCATAATCGCTTCCGCCGGAGGCGGCTTCCTGCGCTTGCAGCGGCAGGTACAACGCCCCGAGTAAAACGAATAAGAGTATTTTTTTTGTCATAGTATAGTATCTTTATTTAAGTTTTTTATTTGCCTTGTGGAAGGCGTTTTTTGAAAAAAACCGCCCGCACCTGCGATGCAGGCGGTTTTACACAAATAAAGTACTATTCGTTGTCTT
>JAIROQ010000056.1 GCA_031257455.1 Prevotellaceae bacterium
AAAAAAATAACACTTAATCCAAGAAAAACATGAGTATTTTTCGTCAGAAAGCCCTTGAAGAAATAGGGCGCAGGGAAACCAAACCGATGTTCGTGGAGCCGACTCCCTCGTCAAAAGAGTTCGGGATAAATGTCTTTGACCGCCGTACCATGCGGAAATACCTTTCGCCGGAAGCCTACCATGCGGTGGCGAGCGCAGTGGACGATAACAGGAAAATCGACCGCAAAATCGCCGACCAGATTGCGTCCGGCATGAAAACGTGGGCGCTGGAACGCGGCGCTACGCATTATACCCACTGGTTTCACCCCTTTACCGATGCTACAGCCGAGAAGCACGAAAGTTTCCTCGACCGCGCAAAAGACGGCAGCGTGTTCGAAGGATTTTCCGGCAATGCGCTGGTGCAGCAGGAACCCGATGCCTCGAGTTTCCCGAACGGCGGATTGCGCAATACCTTTGAAGCGCGCGGTTATACGGCCTGGGACCCTTCCTCGCCGGCCTTTGTGTTCGACCAGACGTTGTGTATTCCCACCATTTTCGTGTCCTACAACGGCGAAGCGCTTGACCAGAAAACGCCGCTGTTGCGCTCGTTGCAAGCCCTCGACAAGGCCGCTAGCGACCTGTGCCAGTATTTCGACCGGGACGTGCAGCGCGTGAACAGCGTGCTGGGTATCGAACAGGAATATTTTGCGGTGGACGAAGCCCTGGTGCGCGCCCGCCCCGACCTGCAACTTACCGGACGGACATTGCTGGGACACATCGCCGCCAAAGACCAGCAACTCGAAGACCACTATTTCGGCGCTATCCCGCCGCGCATTATGAGTTTTATGAAAAACTTTGAAACCGAAGCCTACAAACTCGGCATCCTCCTGCGCACCCGCCATAACGAAGTAGCGCCAAACCAGTATGAATGTGCGCCGCTTTATGAAGAAGCCAACTTGGCTATTGACCACAACCTTCTCCTGATGACGTTGATGCAACGCGTGGCGGCAAAGCATAATCTGAAAGTATTGTTTCACGAAAAACCCTTTGGCGGAGTTAACGGCTCTGGCAAACACTGCAACTGGTCGATGATTACCGACACGGGCGTGAATTTGCTGTCGCCGGGCAGGACGCCGCGCAGTAACCTGCAATTCCTGACATTCTTCGTGGCCACTATCCGCGCGGTGTTTGAGCATCACCATTTGCTGATGAGCAGCGTGATGTCGCTCAACAACTCGTTGCGGCTGGGCGCAAGCGAAGCCCCGCCGGCTATCATGTCTATTTTTACCGGCAGTACATTGGCCGAAACGCTTAAATCCATTGCGGAACGCGTGAGCGACAAAAAAATGACGCCTACCGAAAAAACAGAACTGAAATTGGATATTGTCGGGAAAATCCCGGAAATCCTGCTCGATAATACCGACCGCAACCGTACGTCTCCCTTTGCTTTCACCGGCAACCGGTTTGAATTTCGCGCCGTAGGCTCGTCCTCGAACTGCGCGCTGCCCATGATGGTGCTTAATACCATCGTTGCACAGCAATTAATCCGCTTCAAAGCAGAAGCCGATGCGTTAATAAAAAAAGACGTCAAGAAAGACGAAGCTATTTTCCAGGTATTGCGGAAATTTATTGAAGAATCGCAAACCATCCTCTTTGAAGGCAACGGCTACAGCGAAGACTGGAAAGCCGAAGCCGCCAAACGCGGATTGCGCCATGTGGAAAGTACGCCTTCCGCTTTCAAAGCCTTTCTGGAAAAAAACTCAATCAACCTGTTCACCGCTATCGGCGTGATGACCGAAGACGAATTGCATGCGCGGTACGAGATTTTCAATGAAATTTATGTAAAGAAAATCCAGATTGAAGCCCGCATGGTGGGCGACTTGGCCATTAATCACGTAGTGCCAACGGCTATTCGCTACCAGAGCAGTCTGGTTAAAAATGTAACCGGACTGAAAGAAATACTTGGGAAGGATGACTTTGCCGAACTCGCTACGCCGCAATTGCAATCCATCAAAAAAATCGGCGGATATATTAAGAATATCCGGCAACTGGTGCATAATCTGGTGGAAGAACGGAAAAAAGCCAACAGCATTGAAGAATTTTCCGAACGCGCCCAAGCCTATACCGAAAAGGTGTTGCCCTACATGAAAGAAATCCGCCTCCACGCCGATAAACTCGAACAAATTATCGATGACGAAATGTGGCCGCTGCCGAAATACCGCGAATTGCTCTTTGTCCGGTAGGAATTAAGAGCGATTTACTGATTTGGAAATGTGCTAATGTGACTAATTGGGCTGACGCCGGAAGAGAGTTATGAGGTATGAGGTATGAGGTATGAGGTATGAGTTGGCTGACGCGCCAGTTTATTCCAAATTCAAACCTCAAAATTATGAATTGCTGACGCGCCAGCCCAATTAGTCACATTAGCACATTAGCACATTAGCACATCATCACATCTCCACATCTTCACATCTACTTTGAATTGTTCTGCCGGCGCAGGAAGGGATAGGCGAGGTAGAAGAAAATAAGTCCTATGGGCGCAATGAAATATAATACGACAAAAAGGTAATATTTGAATAGCCGCAGGAGAAATTCCCTGTGGGCGGCAGGGCGTTTACTTTTTCGAAGGATGAATTTTGCCCAGAGGCCGAATATCCGGTGTCCGGCTTTTTCCATAAACAGGATGGAGGGTTTGCAGCGTACCGCCCCCGCTTTTTCGAGTTGTTCCTGTAAACAGTTCCACTGTCCCGAATGTAGCGTTCCGGCAATGATTTGTCCAAAGACGGCGGCATGTGAGAGGTCGGCCGCCGAAATGCCCGCCGCCGGCAGCAGCCCGCTTCTTTCTTTTTTCCCGTAAAGCAGCCATCGCACGATGGTGATTACGCTCACCAGATTGGGATGGCGGTCTTGTAATACGATATGTCCCGTCCATTTTCCGGCGGCGTCCCGGAGGTAGGCGCGTACTTTGGTTTGCGCCATCACCCACATGTTGCGGCAACCGGTCAGGGTGAGGCAATTTTTCCCGTGCAGGTATTGTTGTATGGCGGTGTTTTGAAAGAACGCATGAAAAGGGGTGGATGGCGATAGAAACCATACCTGATAAGCAATAATCACAAGGTCGGCGCCGGCGGCGTCGCTTAAATCTATGGGTTTTATTTCGCAGGGAATGGCTTCGCGCGATTCGGGAAATACCTGAAAAAAACTTTTCCCGCTACACGGGTAGGGTAGCGGCCGTCCGGGAATAATTTCTTTATAAATGACCGTATGCCCCGCTTCCGCCAGCGGCCGGCAAACCGACTGCGCTATCTGCAATGTTTGTCCGGTTTGCGTATAATAAAAAACAACTATTTTCTTTGCCATACGGTAATCACTTGTCGGGGGTATTGTGAATTTTTTCCAGCGCTATTTGCAAACCTGTGCCGCGATGTTTTATGGTTATCATTTCCGGGAAACGGTCGTTGTAGCCGGTAAAATCGAAGTATCCGGTATAAAAGCCATGCGGGACTTCCATTTTCAAAAGCGTTTTTTGTGTATTATTTTTCAAGTAATATCGGCCGTTAATCCGGTTTATTTCCATAGACGCATCGCCGGAATAATATACCGTTGCCGTATTGCCGCGCGGTTTCACATCGAGGAAGAATAATGTACGGAAATCTTTTTCGAGCAGGTTCAATATCCTTTTTTTGCGCAGCATCTCCATACAGGAATGCACGAGGAAGGTATCACGGCGGAACTCGAAATCGAAAACGCCCATGCCGAAGTGCGTGTTAAAGACCATCCGGTAATATCCGTCTCCGGTCTGCTTGACCAGCAGCAGCCCGCTGAAATGTTTTTCCCGGAAATCAATTTTCATGGTAAACAAATGCGTTCGTTGCGGCGTCCAGAAAGGATACAAGTCCTGCGCCGCCACAGCCGTTTTGCCCGCCTTGCGGAATCCTTTCGTTATTTCCGGCGAACAGCCGGCGAGTACCCACACGGCCACGCTTATTTTAATCAATGCGGAACAGTTCATCGGTCAGCGATGTATTTTTCTTTTTGTTGGTGAAAATATATTCGGTATAATCGAGCGCAGGCTCTGTCATGCGTAGCTGCTCTACCGACAAATCCTGTTTGTTTAAAAAAATATCGATTTCCTTCAGGTAGGATTTCATCCGGTCTAACGGCAGTATTTTAATCCGGTATTGCCGGTCGTTTTCCGTATATTCCAACCGGTAATCCGCCGAAAGCAGCGACAGGTTGCCGGTCATGCACGCCGAGAGCAGGACGCTTGTTTGCGACATCATTTTATTGGCGCGCAATTCATATATATTCTTTTTCCCGTCGGAAACAATTTTTATTTGCTGTCCGTTAATCACTATTAAATAATGTGCCGGGCTGGTATAATCCAACACGATTTTATTGGCCTTTTTGTAGTAAAACTTTCCTTTGGACACAATGTTTTCAGACAGCATTTCCATGTACTTGGTCTGTACGAAATCGCTTTCGATGGTGTTCACATCGCTTGACGCCTTCACCAGAGCGGCGTCTAATAGCCCGGTGGAAGCCACCGGCGTAAAAGCTGTTTGCGCAACGGCAGCCCCCGCGCAGAACAGAATGCAGATAAAAGAAATGGTAAATCTCATGCGGTTTCTCTCCTGTATTTATCGGCGCGGACAAAGCGGTAGCCCTGTAGCCGCGCATGATTAATAATATCTGTTAACAGTTCCGGCATGGCCGGCGTAGTGTCATGCAATAAAATAATGTTTCCCGGTTGCAGTTTTTTATTTATCCGTTTTACCACGTTCCGGTAATTTTTCTTTGCCGTATCGAATGAGCGCACGTTCCATCCCATCGTCTGATAGCCCAGTTGAGCCACCGCTTTTGCCACCGTAGGGTTGGTAACGCCGAACGGCGGGCGGAAGAATGGGCGGCTGTGCATAAAGGCCTGTATCCGTTCTTCACATTTTTGCATATCCTTTTTCATTTTGGCAAGCGGCCGGAGCGGGAAGAAGGCGGAATGACCCTCCGTGTGGTTGCCGAGCCCATGTCCTTCGTCCACCATGCGCTGTAGCAGGCGTTCCTGTCCTTCCATTTTATGCCCGATGCAAAAGAAAAGGGCTTGGATTTTATACGCGGCAAGTATGTCCAATATTTTCGGCGTAATCATGCTGTCCGGGCCGTCATCGAAAGTCAGTGCAACTACTTTTTCACCGGTTTCCAGCCGGCACACGGCTTTCAGGTATATGCCGGAGCGAATAGCGGCGGACGCATAAACCAGGAAAAGTAATATTCCGCAAAGGATACCGGTGAATACAAGCAAATACATAGGCTTACTGTTCTTTTTCCACTAACAGGAAAGAATGGTTTTTCTTTTTATAATGATTGTATATTACAATCCTGTTGATTTGCTTCGGCGGCGCGTCCGACAGCCATTCCGGCGTCTGCTGCTGCATTATCAGCCGGCCGGCCAGCCATAATGCCAATGACGATGCGGTCGGGTAATCACCAAAAAACGGCTTGTACTCCGCCACCGCTGCGGTCGGGAAGAATTTCTCCGCCATTTGATAATAAGGACAAGAGCGGTCGTTTCCATTTTTCCCCGAAAGCAATACATCTACTTCTTCAGGGTGCAGGCGGTGTCTCCGAAGGAATAATGCCAGCTGTTCCTTCACCGTTTGCAGGTCGCCGCTGAAGACGCACTGTACATCCCGCAGCCGTACTTTTCCGGCAGCGCCGGGCTGTGCGGAAAGCACAAAGCACTGCACACCCTCGCCGCAGACAGCGCCATGCCGCCAAAAGCCCATCCGCTCCATGATTTTGAACAAGGCGCCGGTATATTCGTCATAACTTTCTACCAAAACCTGCGCCGCTTCGCCATCCCGTATTTTCATCATGGCGTCCAGCAGGGCGTTTTCAAAGGAAAACCCGCGATGCACATAGGTTATATTGTAGTTCGTATTCTTCAGGACAATGGCCGCCTGTGCGCCGATTGTATTAAAAGTGGACTGAGTGAAAGGCGTAGGATTGAGCAAGTATTCGTTGTTCTCAATCATGTTTTTCAGGAATTTTTCCGTATCGCTAAGGCAACCCCAGCCGGTGGCCGTGATAATAGCGTCCGGTTGCCGGCCGGTCTGCGAGAGGCACTGCATCGCCGCCGCTACGCCCATTTTCATCACCCGGCTCATCCGCCGCCGGATATTTGCATCGGGAATATACTTTTTATAATCCGGCTCCCGCGCCGGACGGCGGTTTCCTTCCGGACGGGCGACTGCCGCCGGCAGCAGGGCGTCCGGTAATTCCGTTACGGGATTGATGGAAGCGGAAGCAAGAAGGTACACGTTCATGTTTTTGAAAACAGTAAAGAAGAATCATTGCCGCCGAAGCCAAAGGAATTCGACAGTACCACGTTTATTCCCGCGCCTTGCCGGAAGCCGGTAACCGGCCGCAGGCCATGTTCGGGCACAGGCTGCGAATAGTTCAGGTTGGGATACAGCAGGCCGTGTTTAATCGCCAACGCCGACAGCACGGCTTCGATGCCGCCGGCAGCGCCCAGCGTATGCCCCGTAAATGCTTTGGTGGAACTCAGGAAAGGTATTTTTTTAGCGAAAAGCCGTTTCACGGCATTTCCTTCCGCGAGGTCGTTGTTAGGCGTTCCGGTGCCGTGGAAATTGATATAATCTACCGCTTCGGCGGTTATGCCGGCGGCGTCCAGCGTCTGCCGCATCGCTTCAAAAGGACCCTGTCCTTCGGGTGACGAGGCGGTTTGATGAAAAGCCTCGCAAACGTTGGCATATCCGGCCAGCCGGCAATAAGGCGCAGGCGTGTCGTCCGATTTTCGTTCCAGTACTACATAACCGGCGCCTTCGCCGAGATTTAATCCGGCGCGGCTTTCATCCAACGGGCGGCAGGGGGCATTGTCCAGAATTTTCAATGACGCAAAGCCGTTAAGGGTAAATTTGCATAAAGCGTCCACGCCGCCGGCGACTGCGCAATCCACGATGTCGTGTTTGATTAGCCGTGCGCCGAGCATAATCGCATTTGCGCCCGATGAACAGGCCGTGCTCACGGTGGTAATATACCCGGTAGCTCCGATGCGGGCGGCGATTTGCTCCGTACTGTCGGCGCAGTCATGCACCGCCACGTCCCGCAGCCGTCCCTTATCCGGATGAACGAAAAAGGCATGGTAGAAATTTTCGCTCCGGTCTATTCCGCCGGTCGTAGTGCCGGAAATAAATCCTATGCGCAGTCCTTTCCTGAGGGGCAGCCGGGCGTCTTCGGCGGCTTGCGTGGCGGCCAGCAGTCCCAGCAACATGGTGCGCGAAAAAGTCTTCTTTTCCGGCAGTCCCAGCCGCTGTTTCAAATCGCTGTTACTTGCTTTCACTTCTGCTACCGGAACCGTATTTTGATATACCGAATTAAAAAGCGTCAATCTTCCCAGCCCCGACTTTTTCCCGGCGATGGCCTGCAAGGTCTCCGCTGTTCCGAAACCAATACCCGACACAATTCCTACTCCCGATATGATTATTTCCATAATTGGCGGCAAAGATAGAGAAAATTTACGATTTGCGATACTCGACTTTTCGATACTCGATTTTTCGATACTCGATATTCGACTTTTCGATTTGCGACAGTGCGCTTGCCGCCATTTTCAACTTTCAATTTTCAACTGAGTCGTCATTTCGACCGGAGCGCACGAAGAATGAGTGCGCGGAGCGGAGAAATCTCCCCCCCCAACGCAAGCTGTTTGGGAAAGACTGCGGGTCGCCGCGGGAGATTCCTCGACTTCGCTACGCTCCGTTCGGAATGACGGGGCAATTGAGGTATGAGGTATGAGGTATGAAGTATGAGGTATGAGTTGGCTTACGCCGCTACGCTTGTGTAGAATTAGGAATTGGGAATTGGCTGGCGCGTCAGCAATTCATAATTTTGAGGTTTGAATTTTGAATAAACTGGCGCGTCAGCCAACTCATACCTCATACTTCATAACTCATAACTCTCTTCGGGCGTCAGCCCAATTAGTCACATTAGCACATTTCCACATTAGCACATTAAATCATAAATCTGTAAATTTTTACTACCTTTGTACCGCTTAACAAAAAATGTTAGACTTTGGAACCCCCAAGTTGTTGGATATTTCTGCACATCCATTTTTCGGCAGCTACATTCGCCGACCTGCTGTATGTATGCTTACTCTTGGCATTACTGTTTTTCTCCGCCTTTTTTTCGGGTACCGAAACGGCTTATTTCTCGCTGTCGCCGCAGGATATTGATAAACTCAAACGCGAAGAAAGTAAGGCGGCGCAACGGGTATTGGCGCACCTGTCCAAATCCGACCTGTTATTGGGCACTATTTTAGTGGGGAATAATCTGGTCAATATTGCCGTCATTTTACTTTCTTCTTACCTTTTCAATAAATTTGTTACCTATGCTACGCCATTTACCGGCTTCCTCATTCAAACCGTATGCGTCACCTTCCTGCTGGTGCTTTTCGGAGAAGTGTTGCCGAAGACGTTCAGTATGCAATATAGTTTGGCGTTCACCAAAAAAACGACGCCGCTGTTACAGGCGGTCGCCAGATTATTGCAGCCCTGTTCGCGACTGCTTGCGCGCATGGCCGACCGCATGAATAAACACTTCCGCAGTGTCCGCAGCAACGTGTCTATTGACGAGCTGTCGCAGGCGGTGGATATCACCGAGAGCCAGTCGGCGGAAGATAAAAAAATATTAAAAGGCATTGTCCGCTTTGTCAATATTGACGTGCATGAGGTGATGCATCCGCGCGTCAATGTGGATGCGGTGGAACTGCACATGAATTTTGTGGCCGTGCGCAATAAGATGATGGAATGCGGTTATTCGCGCCTGCCCGTGTACGACAAGACGCTTGACCGGGTAAAAGGCATCCTGTATGTGAAAGACCTGTTGCCGTATCTGAATACCGAAACGGCGGATTTTGCATGGCAGCCGCTTATCCGCGCCGCTTATTTTGTACCCGAAAATAAAAAAATCAACGACCTGCTGGAAGAATTCCGGCAACGGAAAATACACATGGCGGTGGTAGTGGATGAATACGGCGGCACGGAAGGCATTGTAACGCTCGAAGATATTTTAGAAGAGATTGTGGGGGAGATTTCAGATGAAACGGATTAGCGAATGGCTTATACCGGTGATGGTATTATTGGCCGCCTGCAACGGCGGCGTGCCGGTTCCCAAACCGCACGGCTATTTGCGTACGGACTTTCCGGACAAGAATTATCAACTGTTCGATTTGCCGGATTACCCGTACAGCTTCGACTATCCCGCGTATGCAACCGTTGTCCCCGACAGGCAGAGTTACCGGTACGAACCTTATTGGATAAACTTGCGTATGCCTGCGTTCAATGCCACGTTGCATATAAGTTACAAGCGTATCCGGAAAAATTTGCCGGAGCTGCTGGACGATACCTATAATTTCGTGTACCGTCACGTGATAAAAGCAGACGGGATTAGCGAAAGACCCTTCCGCAATGACGACCGAAAGACCTACGGCTTTTTGTACGAAATAGGCGGCGATGTGGCGTCATCGGTACAATTTTACCTGACCGACAGCACGCGCCATTTTCTACGCGGGTCGCTTTATTTCATGTCCGCGCCGAATGCCGATTCCCTCTCGCCGTCC
>JAIROQ010000141.1 GCA_031257455.1 Prevotellaceae bacterium
GTACCCAGCGCATCACCGCGTCTTCCTTGTTCAGCCACGTATCGAAATCCGGCATCAAGGCTTCTATGGCCGTTTTCAGGGCAGCTCCCGCCGCCGACAGGAGGCCGGCCAGTTTCTTAAAAAAGTCGAAATGCGCCGCAAGGGGCAAAAATCGAAAATAAAGTGTACTTAACTGTTTCATAATATAAAAATTTAAGTTGTTAATGTTGTTCGGAAATTAAGAGAAAAAGCCGGCTACTATGTGTAGCTGCTCTCCCGCAGCCTGCGGGACGCCGGCTACTATGTGTAGCTGCTTCCCCGCAGTCTGCGGGACGCCGGCTACTATGTGTAGCTGCTTCCCCGCAACCTGCGGGACGCCGGCTACTATGTGTAGCTGCTTCCCCGCAGCCTGCGGGACGCCGGCTACTATGTGTAGCTGCTTCCCCGCAGTCTGCGGGACGCCGGCTACTATGTGTAGCTGCTTCCCCACAACCTGCGGGACGCAGGCGTACAATGTACACCGGCTCCGGCATACTTGCGACACGTGTCGCAACCGCCCCGAAGTCCAAAAACGCCACTACCCTGCCGCGAAAAAAAATTTTCGCGCCTGCGGCGGGCTGTCTGTCGATTTTTAGTAAAGGGGAATTATAAGCTGTGCTGTGCTGTGCTGTGCTGTGCTGTGCTGTGCTGTGCTGCTCCGCAGCACAAAGATACGGCAAAATCCGTTACGGTGCAAGGGTTTTGGGAATATGTTTTCAAGAAGTTTTGCACAATTCAGCTAAAGATGATTTCATTCAGTCCGGTGCAAAGGTAAAAAGAATTTTTGTTTTGGCAAAATCTTTTTTTGAAGTAGGAGGTATGAGGTATGAGGTATGAATTGCTGGCGCCTGCCAATCTTTAAATCTTTAAATTTTTAAATCTTTAAATTGGCGCCAGCCCAATTAGTCACATTAGCACATTAGCACATTAGTCACATTTATTCAAAAAACCTGTTCACTTTATTTACGGAGTTTGGCAAAGCCAGGACTGTTACGCGGTCGTATGCTTGAATTTGGCTGTCGCCAATAGCAATGGAGCTTGTGTTGCCGCGTACGATGCCGCCGATAATCGCGTCTTTCGGGAAATCAATATCGCGTATTTTCCCTTTGGTAGCGGCGCTTCCGGGCTTCACAATAAATTCCATCAACTCGGCGTCCAGCCCGCTCAGGTATTTTATGGATTGTACGTGGTGTCGCATGGTGAAGCGGAAAATGCGGGCGGCGGTAATCATTTTTTTGTTGATGACCGTATTGATGCCAAGACTTTCGGCTAATTTGACATATTCGAGGTTTTCAATTTCGGCAATGGTTTTTTGCACGCCCAACCGTTTTGCAATGACGCATGAAAGAATATTGGTCGCCGAACTCCCCGACACGGCTACGAATGCGTCCATGTGGCGCAGGCCTTCTTCTTCCAGCAAGTCGGTATTGTGTACTTCCCCGTTGATGATAAGCGTGTGCGGCAATGATACCGCTAATTCTTCGCTGCGTATGCGGTCAGGTTCTATTAACTTGAGCGATGTTACGCGCTGTTCGATTTTTTTTGCAATCATTTCCGCCATGCGCGTTCCGCCAAGTATCATTACGTTATGCACGTCAATAATTTTCTTTCCGGACTGGTAGAGGGCTTCATCAATGCCTTCGCGTTCGGCAATGATATAAATCACGTCATTCAGGCGGAAATCGCATGCGCTGTTCGGGATAATCGTTTCGCCATTGCGCGATATGGCCAGTACGCGGTACAGTAATTTGGCCATATCCAGCGTCAGTTCCGAGATTTTTTTACCAATCAGCGGGGAATTTTCTTCCAGTTTGAACGTCAGTAACTGTAGTTTTCCGCCGGAAAATTCCATGATTTCGTTGGTGTAGGACTGTTCCAGTAACCCGTCTATTTCGCTTGCCGCAATTTTTTCGGGATAAAATAAATAGTCAATCCCCAAATCAATAAACAATGCCTGATTTTCTTCTTGCAGGTATTCATCGTTGTTGATGCGTGCAATGGATTTCTTTGCGCCTAATTGTTTTGCCAGCGATGCGCTTACGATATTCATGTCCTGCTCTTCGGCAGGGCTGACGGCAATATACAAATCGGCTTTATGCACCTGCGCTTTTTGTAAGGTGGTAATCGAGGTAGTGAGGCCTTCCACGGCGATTAAATCCGCCACTTCCGCCACATGCCGCAAGCGCGTTTCATCATGGTCGATGACCGTAATTTGATGCCGTTCGTTGCAGAGTAATTCTGCCAGGTGGCTACCTATTTCGCCGGCTCCGCCGATAACGATTTTCATATTAGTATTCTTCTTCGTTGAAGAAGAAGTCTTCTTTACTGGGATAGTCCGGCCAAATGTCTTCAATACTGTCGTACACTTCGCCGTCATCTTCCAATTCCTGTAAATTTTCAATCACTTCTAATGGTGAACCCGAACGTGTTGCAAAATCAACTAACTCATCTTTTGTTGCCGGCCAGGGGGCGTCTTCTAATTTGGATGCTAATTCAAGAGTCCAATACATAGGATAATAATTTATTTATTAGACATTTAAAAAAATTCCCTATTAAGGGATTGCGAAAATATAATAAAAAATTGATATAATCAAATAGCGCCTGCCAAAATGCGGTTGATAAATTTATATAAATAATTGAAATGTTGTTTGGAATATATGTGAATAACTTTGTTCGGCTGTTTATTCATCCCGGAGTTATTTATTGCTGTAAAGATACTATTTTGACAATAACTTTATGCCGGTAGCCAATAATCATCGGGCATTCCGGCATCGGCGGAAAGTTGGCGGGCAAGCGAGAAGAGAAAATCGGACAGGCGGTTTAAGTACGTAAGCACATTTTCATTCAGGGTGGATTGATTAGAAACGGTTACGGCGCAACGCTCAGCGCGGCGGCACACGCTGCGTGCCACATGACAGAACGCCGCTGTGGACGGCGCAGCCGGCAAAACGAATGCTTTTAGCGGCGGCAAATTATTTTGCATTGCATCAATAGCTTTTTCTAATGTAGCGATATCGGTTTTGTCGATGTCCGGTAATTTTTTCTTTGTGTTGTCACCGGCGGCAAGCAAGGCTGCGCAGGTCATCAGGCATTCCTGAATGCGGCGCAATAAAGCGACTTGTAATTCGGAAACTTTGCTTGCCCGCAATACGCCTATCCAGGAAATAAGTTCGTCCACCGCGCCGTAGGCTTCCACCTGCGGAGAATTTTTTGAAACGCGCGTTCCGCCTATTAAAGCCGTTGTTCCTTTGTCGCCTGTTTTGGTATAAATTTTTATTTCAGACATCAGACATTAGATGTTGGATAATAGACATTGATTTATCCTTTGGCGGGATTGGGATTTTTTTCATCGCTTTCGACAATGCCGTCTCGCAGACGGATGATGCGCCGCGCATGCCGGGCAATGTCTTCTTCATGCGTAACTACAATAATGGTATTGCCTTTCGCATAAATGTCTTCAAACAAATTCATAATATCTATTGACGTTTTGGTATCGAGATTGCCGGTAGGCTCATCGGCCAATATGATAGACGGGGTATTGACCAGCGCGCGGGCGACCGCCACCCGTTGGCGTTGTCCGCCGGAAAGCTCATTGGGCTTATGGTCCATGCGGTTGAGCAAATCTACGTTTTGCAAGGCGTTTTTGGCGCGTTGACTGCGTTCGGTTTTGGGAATGCCTGCATAGATGAGCGGCAACCCCACATTGTCCAGCGCCGAATAGCGCGGCAACAGGTTGAACGATTGAAATACAAAACCGATTTCTTTATTGCGCACTTCCGCGAGTGCATTATCGTTCATGTGGCTCACATCGGTGCCGTTGAGTACGTAATTACCGGAGGTAGGCGTATCAAGGCAACCCAGTATATTCATCAATGTAGATTTTCCGGAGCCGGAAGGCCCCATGATAGCTACATATTCGTTCTGGCTGATGACCAGCGATACCCCATTCAACGCGCGGACTTCCTGCGTGCCTACAATGTAGAATTTCTTGAGGTCGGTAATGCGGATTAATGCTGTTTTTTCCATAACTTAATTAAAAATGTTGTACAAAGATGCGAATAATTTTTGAGTTGAATAAATTTTTTTTGAAAAAAATTTGCAAATGAAAATTATTGTGGTATATTTGTAATGTTAAGTTCTTTTTTACGGGTTCATAATAGTCCAATAAAAGGGCTATTTTGTTTAGTATTGGAATCTGGTAAATTTCAAGAGGAGTAAAGGAACGAATGTTCATAGATAAACGTGGATTTTTGTTTATTCTTTACTCAGGTTACCAGAGCCTCAATACTAATAAATAAAACCCGCGTTTCATTTTGATGAGAGATAAATCTTGAAAATGTAGAATGAAACGTGAAGCAGGCAGCGAATAAAAAATCGTAGCAAGGGGTTGTTTTATAAAAAAAGTTTGTGTTTGGAAAACAGCCCCGATGCTACAAAAATAAAAACAATTAAAAATTAAATGTTATGAAAAAAAACTTCTTTCTTTTCGCTATGCTGGCAAGTATTACTGCAAACGCGGCCATTAAGATTACGCCGCTGGCTACAGATTATTCCGCAAACAAGGTAACCTTTAAAGTGGAATGGCAGAATGCAACCATTCCCTACAATAACCGCGTGTGGGTGTGGGTAGATTTTTGCCCTGTTACCGGAACGACTCCGGCGGCTTCATTTGGTATCGCTACTGTTTCCAGCCCCACGAAAACCGGCGGCAATGGCACGGTTACCGGCGCTACCGCACGTGGTTTTTTTATAGAATACGCTAACGCGACCAATGCCGGCACCACGATTACCGCTACGTTAAGCAATGCGAGCGGTAAATTCAACTGGTGCGCCTATGGCAGCGACTACCCGCCCAATGCAACAGTGCTTGCCGCCGGCGGCTATACGTTGCGCGGCACAAAACCGTTTACGATTAACGGCAGCCAAGTAGAGGCGAATACTTTCGGTGCGGGGACGTGTATTACTTCCATTACCGACCCCACCGGCCGCCCGGACGGCTTTGCCTCACCTGTGCTTACTGTCAGTAGCCCTGCCAGCCCGTCTCGTTGCAATGCGGGCGCAGTAACGCTTTCGGTTACCGCAGGCGGCGGCACAACTACTGCGATGACTTATACATGGACTATTGGTGGAACGTCCTATACCAGCAACACTAACAGTTATACCACCGGCTCGCTTTCGGCTTCTGCCGCCTACTCCGTCAAAGTAAAAAATGTGAATAATTGCGAAAGCAATACTACCAACGGGAGCATCACAGTGAATTTTCCGGGAACCAATGGTCAAGCTGCGCATGCAACATGTGGTTGCGCTACAGGAACGACCAATTGTAGTGGCACGTGTAGAACTACGAGGTATACGTATTCCAATGGGGCATGCACAGGAAATTGCGATGAAAGATGGCAAGTGCGGACTGACCAATGCGGTAATGTGAATAATCAATACCAACGCATAACGGATAACTCGTGCCAAACTGGGTGTGGACCGAACTGTATAAATTGTGCCAGTGTGTGTAGTAGTTATTCGCATGCTGCTTTTATAGCAAACCATCCTGCATTTAACCTGCCATGTTGTTGGTGTTCTAATACAAAACTTGCTTATGGTGTAATAGCGCCGTACTACTTCTGGCAAAATAACAAATGGACTTATAATAACTCCGGTGCATTCGCCGCCGGGTCCGTGCATTCCGGTACCACATTTTGCAAACCATAGAATTGACGAAAATAAAGAATTTTAAAGTAGAAATAGATTGCCTTATAGATAGGAGACTACTGGTGTCTGCATTTTCAATGGTAGCACGCAGCAATTTTTGCAAACTTAAATAGCGGTCGCTTTCCATCAGGTTTTTTTCTTCCACCATCCAAAAAAATATTTCTCTTGTTCGGACGAGGATTTTTCCTCGTCCGCTTTATTTTGTGCGGATCTGCTGCTTTTTAGTCGTAACTCATAAGTTGCGAGTTATGCTGGATTGCTTCCTGCTTTGCTTCGTGCCTCGCAACTCCTCGCAGTCGCAATGACGCCGGCGCTCTTAATTCTTAAATCGCTCCAGCGCCAGCCAAATCTGTAAATCCAAAAAAAAGCCTTACCTTTGCGGCATGAGTAAAAAGAAAAAAACAATTGCATTAGTAGCGCATGATAACCGTAAGCGCGACATTATCGAATGGGTAGAATTTAATTATGAG
>JAIROQ010000159.1 GCA_031257455.1 Prevotellaceae bacterium
GGCGCATCGTATAACGACGAATAATTTCTACGTTATATTCTTATATTAAAGGAATAAAAGTGCAAAAATATGACAAAATTAAAAAACAACCTATTGATTATCCTCAAAAACGACCCGGACTACCGGCGTTTGCTAAGCGACAGTATCGGTATAGGAGAACGGGCAGTCATACAAAACCTGCAGGAGAATAAAGAAAACGGGACGCTGACAAAATATAATGCGTTATGCTGTATAAAAAATATGCTCCATGCTAAAACCTTAGAAGAACTATTAACTATAGATATGCAATGCAAATAATCATGGAACTCTATCAACTGAAAAACATTTGTGCGGAGATGGCGGAACTGGGCGTGGCCCATTATATAAAAAACTTAAAACCCGCAACCGACCTTATCTCGCAACGGGAAGCGTACCGGCTGTTCAATGAGACGCGGGTAAAGAAATGGGTACAGCGCAAATTCATTACGGAGATTCGCCGGGCCGGCCCTTCCATACGCTCCAAAAAACTTTACTCCTATTCGGAATTATTAACCGTCCATAAAGCGGAAAAGATGGATCCTATTTTCCGTCCGCTTCCCTTTGAAAAAAAACAGTAACATGGAAATAAATACCATTCTGTCAGGCGATGTCCGTTCGGTTTTACCGGCCTTAGGGGATAACAGTATTGACTGTTGTATCACCTCTCCGCCTTATTGGGGTTTGCGTGATTATGGGCATACCGAACAAATAGGGTTAGAGAAGACGCCGTTCGAGTATATAAAAAATCTGCTGGTTGTTTTTTTGGAAGTTTTCAGGATATTAAAACCTACTGGTACTTTATGGTTGAATTTAGGCGACAGTTACATTGGCGGAGGACGCGCCGGTAAGAGCGGTCATGCCGCTACTAACGGAATAGAACAATTCCGGATAGACAGGGGTTTGAATTATGGACAGCCGACAGGAAAAATTGAGGGGCTTAAGCCCAAAGACCTGGCAGGCATTCCCTGGCGGGTAGCTTTTGCCCTGCAAATGGCAGGTTATTATCTCAGGCAAGATATTATCTGGAATAAACCCAACCCTATGCCAGAATCCGTTACAGACAGGTGTACCAAGTCCCATGAATATATGTTCCTATTCAGTAAGGGGCGTAAATATTATTTTGACTATAAAGCTATTCAAACAGATACCAAAGGAAATGAATGGGATAAGCGTGCCCGGATTGGCCGTAAGTGTTTCCCGACGGATAAAATCAACGGCATCCGGGCTACGGGCTATTATCCTAAAGCCAACAAGCGCTCGGTATGGACGGTAAACAACAGACCCTACCATGCGGCTCATTTTGCAACTTATCCTCCCGAGTTAATTATTGATTGTATAAAAGCAGGGTGCCCGCAGAATGGTATTATACTGGATCCGTTCTTCGGAGCCGGTACCACTGGTGTGGTAGCACGTAAGCTGGGCAGGAATTTTATCGGCGTGGAGATTAATCCAGCCTATGTAAAAATAGCAGAAGCAAGATTACAACAGGAATTGGGAATATTTTTGTGAACAATAGAAAAAGAGCAATAAAACAGATGAAAGATTGGACAGGCAATAAGAAAAGTTTATCCGTCACATTAGGCGCCAGTAATCTTACCGGACAGGAACGGGCTATTGGCGACTATTACGCCACGGAACCCAAGGCTGTCCGGCTTTTATTGTCCATGGAGAAATTTGAGGGGAAGATATGGGAATGCGCCTGCGGCGAGGGGCATTTATCAAAAGAGATACGGCGATTAGGCTATGAGGTCTACAGTACCGATATTATTGACCGTGGTTTCGGGGATCGCGTATTTGATTTTTTAAGCCTTGAAAATAATAAACAAACAGCGATGCATATTTTGACCAACCCACCCTACAGGTATGCGGATGAATTTATCCGTAAAGCGCTTTCCATTGCAACAACCGGGAAGAAAGTAGCCTTTTTTATGCCGGTAAGGTATTTGGAAGGCAAGGCAAGAAAACAGTTATTTTTACAAGCCCCGCCAAAAGTAGTGTACATAAGCAGCAGCAGGTTAAAATGCGCCAGGAACGGTGATTTTGCCCATCTAAGCAGTAGCGCTGTAGCTTATGCCTGGTTTGTATGGGAAAAAGCATTTCAAGGCACAACAACGCTACAATGGTTTAATTGAAAAATCGACAAAGAGACATAATAAAAAAACATCAACCCAATAAACAAATGTATTAACTAAAAAATTAAAAAACTATGAGAAAAGCAGACCTTATCAATGCCATCGTACAGCGTATGGACATTGACAAAATCAAAGCGGAACAGGCGGTAGAACTGTGGATGCACTTGGTGAAGCAATCACTGTCCATGAATGAGAACGTGTATTTGCGCGGATTCGGAAGTTTTATCGTGAAAAAACGAGCGACCAAAACAGCGCGGAACATTTCTAAAAACACGGCGTTGGTTGTACCGGAACATTATATTCCGGCTTTTAAACCGGCGCCGGGATTTAAGAAAAAAGTAAAAGAAAACGTAAAACCCTGACAGGAATTTTTGATGCAGGAATTAGCCGATATACGGGTAGGCAGGAAGTTTGCCTTTACGCTTTTGAATGGGGAGCAGGTTTTTTGTTATGTGAAAGCCGATGACAGCGGCTATTACATTGCGCATGATCACCTGCCTCCTGTTTTTTTATTTGACTTGGCTGATATAGACGCTCCGGTATTCCAACAGCGGATTTTGGGGTATCTTTCGCCGGTTTGCGATGTACCCGTCTTTCCCCGTTGTAAGACCCTTGATGATTTAAAGATTTTGCTTTATCATCTGTTGCGGCAACTCCTGCTCCAAGGTATTACAGGCGGATTACAGGACGCCATTCGATTGCCGGAGCCAGTAGAAGCAAAACGGTTCGACAGGGGAGATTTCCGTCTGCCCAAGTCATGGAACGGGGAGGCGGGTATGGTGAAACACGAGGCTGCGCCGGCATGTAAAAAATATCCTGATCCGGTAAAAAAGATACTCCCCATGCCACCGGTCATTCTTTCAAAAAACAACAATGAACCTTCATTATTACTTATCACAAATTAATAACTTTAAAAAATTACGATGATGGAAAATTTATTCCTGAAACAAGTGATCGCCCGCATAAAAGGCGATGATGCGAAAACAAAAGCGGTGCGTATTACCCGCAAATGTGTAAGCGCGATTAAAGCGCAGATAGCCTACCTGGAAAGTGAGGCGGAGAATGCCAAAATCCGGTGGGAAGACGCCGAAGAAAAGCGGAAAGGCGTTATCTATCCGGACCAGTTGTTTGAAAACAGCGTGGATTATTTACAGGCTATCGCAAACGCACAGGAGGAGGTGGAGAAAGCCCGGCAACGCTGGGAAGCGATACAACAATCCATTCGATTTTTCACTTCCGTGCAAAACGGGAACCTGGTATTGGCAAAACCCGACGGGGAGGGGGAAACGGTATCCTAAACATCGTAAGAGCATACAGGGTAAAGGGAAGGTTACTGCCCGGTATGTTTTATAAGATGAATAGCCAACCGTTCCGATGATGGATGTCCCGATCAGGCGGTTATGGATGTCGTAGTTGGATAACGCCCGTATACCGGTCGGGTATCCGCCCGTATACTGATTGAGTATCCGCCCGTACACTGATCGAGTATCCGCCCGTATACCGGTCGAGTATCCGCCCGTATACCTGCCATGTATTTTATATGTTATACATATGTTCCACACATGTGGAACATATTAAGTCACTCACAAAAGAAATTATGTATATGACCAAAGACCCAGCCGTATTGTTTTACACGTCCGATTTTTTAGCGGAAACGATATTGATGTCTGATGAAGAAGTCGGGCAATACATCAAACTTTTGTGCCTGCAACACCAAAAGGGGGTATTAAGTGAAAAAGATATGAAAAAGATATGTTTTTCACAAAGCGAAGATATTTTCAATAAATTTGTAAAAAATGCGGACGGGCATTATTACAATGAAAAGTGGGCGGAAGAAATCAACCGCCGCAAAAACTTTTGCCAAAGCCGCCGTAATAATAGAATTACCAAACAAATAAAATCAAATCATCCGGCATCGGGGGAGGGAGATATGTCCGACATATGTTCCACACATGTGGAACATATGGGAACTGAAGCTGAAGCTATAACTGGAACTAAAATTGAAACTGGAGGAAAAGGGGGTACGGGGGAAAAACCGCCCGCGAACGGCTTTTTGCCCGAAAACGTGGTAGCGCTGTACCACGAACACTGCCCTTCCTTCCCGCATTTGGCGCGGCTGACCGATGCCCGGAAGACGAAAATCAAAATCAGGTTGGCGGAAGTAGGGAGCATGGAAAAGTTAGGCGAATTATTCCGGAAAATGGAGGCCAGCCGTTTTCTCAAAGGCGATAATCCCCGCGGGTGGAAAGCGACATTTGACTGGCTGTTTGAGAACGAGAAAAACTGGGTTAAAGTAATCGAAGGAAACTATGACAACGAACAACCGGCGGATAGACCTCCTGCAAGTGCGGGCGTTTCTGCAAAGGCAAGCTATGACGGGACGTTTTAAGATCGACCGTTATGTGGAAGATATCCCCGCCCTGTTGCGGGAATGTTACATGAACGAAGTCAGGAAACGGGGTAGGATATTTGTGGAAGATGCGCACACGGCAGCGCACCTGGAAAAAGCCGCCCGCTGGTTAGTGGATACAGGTTGTAAACCCAGCCTGATGCTCTATGGAACCTTCGGCAACGGCAAGACCACCTTAGCCCGCGCCATAGCCAAATTAATAACGCTCCTGTATGCTTCCCCCTACGCCCATGAATGTAAAACCGTCCGCATGGTGTCGGCATTGAAGTTTATCACCATGTGCAAAAACGAGCCGGAATATTTTGAGCAGTTAAAAAAAGCGGAATTATTATTTATTGATGACGCCGGCACGGAACCGTCGGCCATCGTGAAAATTTGGGGAAATGAGGTCGTCCCGTTCACGGATATGATTTATCACCGGTACGAACGGCAGTTATTTACTATTATTACGAGTAATCTTACCATGCCGGAACTGTCCGCCAAATATGGCGAAAGGATAGCGGACCGCTTTGAAGAAATGTTTGACAGGATAGCATTTGAAAACAACTCTTATAGAAAATTATCAACATGAACATACGATTTAACGGTATCTCATGGCATCAGCACGAACCTGCTGCCGGTATGATTATGCAGCAGTGTGCCGAAGTGTTCGGGATAACGGTAGGAGACTTGTGGAGCGCTTCGCGGAAGATACAGCCGCTGTTTGCCCGCCATACATGCGCTTACCTGTTAAAAACGCGGTATGGTTTTTCTATTACGCAAATAGCTGCCTGTATCCACCGGCGGCAACGGGGAACGGTATTAAATGCGCTCCGGCAAGCGCAAGCCTTGTTGGCCACGAACCGGTATTTTAGGAAAAACTACGATGAAGTGTGTAAACGAATCGGGGTAGATATATCAAAATAATCATTGGAATTATTA
>JAIROQ010000012.1 GCA_031257455.1 Prevotellaceae bacterium
CTCTTTTTGCATCTTATATGAAAGACCGCAATAAATACCAATGTTTACAATGGATGAACGAACGCGATTTGATAACCGCTTGTGCAAAGGGAAATATCGTTGCACAACGGCAGTTATACGACCATTATGCCGCCAAAATGTTGGGCGTATGTTTGCGGTATGCGGGAACTTATGAGGCAGCGAGGGATTTATTGCATGATGGATTTATCCGGGTATTTAATAAAATAAAAACCTACAGGGGCGAAGGCTCTTTTGAGGGATGGATGCGGAAATTATTTGTCAATACGGCTTTGGAATATTTGCGGAAAAAAGATGCGTTGAAGAACTATGAAGACTATCCGGTATCTGTTCCCTCTACGGATTACTCTGTTTTTGAAAAAATATCGGCAGATGAATTGATGGAAAAAATAGCCGCCCTTCCTGACGGATACCGTGCGGTGTTTAACCTGTACGCTATCGAAGGGTACTCGCATCAGGAGATTGCCGGATTGCTGCATATCTCCGAAAGCGCATCACGGTCGCAATATACCCGTGCCCGGAATTGTTTGCAGAAAATGATACAAAAAATGATGTAAAAAAAAATGGACAAAACAACTTTAGAACATTTCTTCCGCGATAGGTTGGAAAACTACGAAACGCCGGTAGATGCCGGCGACTGGGATATTATCCGCAGTCGCTTGCAGCGGAAAAAGCAACGGAAGGCCACGATTTACTGGTTCTCTGCAGGCGCGTCTGCAGCGGCAGTAGCATTGTTTTTCCTGTTATACCGTCCTTCCGTTACCGGACATTTGCCGGCTGTTCCGGCGGTGGCGGCTGTTACGCCGCTTTCTATTGCGGTACCCGGAAAAGCGCAAGCGCCGGCGCCGGCGCTTGCGAATAATGCGTCTGCCGTCCCGCATAGAACCCTTGCGCCGGTACCGGAAAAACCGCTTTTGGAAACCGCGCATCACAGGATACCGGCAGCCGCCCCTGTACCGGCAGATACTGCGCAAACAGTACTTATTTCATCGCAAATGACCGCTGAGGCGAAGGAAGAAGAAACAGAAATGCCCGTACAGCCGGCGATGCAGGATACCCTGCCGGCCTTGCCGTTATTTGAAGAAACAGCATTGCCGGAACAGTCCGAAAGAAAAAAATGGGCATTGGCTTTACTGGCTAACCGGTCAGGCGGCATGAGCGCGGCCAATACTTTCGATCTCATGGAAAACCTTGCGAACGATTTCCATTACGCGGCGGCGGGTGCAGACCGCAATATGATAAATATTCCGCTGAAGACTACGCATCACATCCCGCTGTCCTTCGGGCTGACTTTCCGTTTTTACTTCACTGCCCGCTGGGCGGTGGAGTCGGGACTGGTGTACACTTATCTTTCGTCCGAGTATAAATATGCCGGTGATTACCGCCTGAAACAGCAATTACATTATCTGGGTTTGCCGGTCAATATTGTTTACCGGATTATCGGGAGCAAACGGTTTTCCGTATATGTGTCGGGCGGCGGCATGATGGAAAAAGGTATTAGCGCAAATTATACCGCCTTTACTCCTGTTTCCGGAACGGATAGCCGCGAAAACATTGCAGGGCTGCAATGGTCGCTGAACGGGCAGGCAGGCGGCGGTTATCATTTTTCCAACCATTTTAGCCTGTATGTCGAACCCGGCGTGCGCTATTTTTTCCCGGATATTCATCAACCGGAAAGCGTACGTACGGAACGGCCGTTCGGTTTCAGTCTGGGTTTCGGCGTACGGACGACTTTCTGATTTTTGCCACATGGATGCAGCGTTTTGAATGGGTTTTGCATCTTATAAGAAACCAACTAAAAATTTACTTGTATGTATGCAAAAAAACGCATGGTCAAAATTTTTGACACTATTATTATCGCAACGGCAGCCGGCCTGCTCGCAGTAATGGTTTTGAACAGTTGTAACGATGACCTTCAAAACACCGTCACTTATTCGGTCAATGAACCGGTGTACATGTCCTTTTCCGAATTTCGCACCCCGCCGCCGGTAAAAGCGGCGCAGGAGATAGTAAATCCGGGGAAAATTTGCCTGTATGGCAATTATATTTTTATCAATGAAATTACCAAAGGCTTTCATATTATTGACAACACGCATCATTCGTCTCCGAAGCCGGTAGGGTTTATCGATTTGCCGGGCAATATTGATATGGCCGTAAAGGATAACCTGCTGTTTGCCGACAGTTACATTGATTTGGTCTGGTTCGACATCACGCAACCCGCACAGCCCAAAGCCGCCGGACGGCTGAAAGATGTTTTTCCCAATGTGCTTCCGCCTGTCGATAACGAGTATCCGGTGAAAGAAATTGATAACAGCAAAGGCGTAGTGGTCGGTTGGGAAGTAACAACCATTACCGAAGAGGAAAAACCTCCCCGCTATTATCCTTATCCATGGAATTGCCCGACCTGTTTCTACAACATGGACGCTGCAGCCTACTCCTGGCAGAATGCAGGCGGAACGGGCGTGGCCACCATGACCGGCTCTACGGCGCGTTTTGCCGCTTATGGCGACTACCTGTATGTGGTTACCAGTTCCATGCTGAAAGTGTTCGCGCTCTCCGGCAATACCGTGACGAAAGGCCATGAGCAATATCTTAGCTGGAATACCGAAACGATTTTTGCCTGTGACCAAAAACTTTTCCTGGGAACGACTACCGGTTTATTGATTTATGATATTGCCAATCCTGCCGCACCGGCGCGGTTGTCTTCGTTAAGCCATGTAATGGGCTGCGACCCGGTAGTGGTGCAGGGGAATTATGCGTATGTAACCATTCGCGGCGGAAATGCGTGCGGGCAGGACAGGAGCCTGCTGGATGTGATAGATATCTCCAATCCTTCCAGCCCGTACGTTAAAACATGGGTCAGCATGTATAGCCCCTATGGATTGGGGATTGACGGGAATACCCTCTTTGTTTGCGATAACGGATTAAAAGTGTTTGACGCATCCGACCCGTTGCAAATCGGGACAAGGCAGGTGCAACATTTTACCGGCATCAGCGGTATGGACGTTATTCCCTATGACAATGTACTAATACTTATCGGCCAGGACGGCCTGTACCAGTACGATTATTCCGATATTCAAGATATAAAACAGATAAGTGTATTAAGCGTAACAAAAAAATAAACCAACCATCCATGAAACATTTCTTTTTCCTTTTTATATTTTCTTTCATTGCCGTTTCCGGCAAGACGCAAAGCAACGGAGAACAACCCAAAAAGTCGCCCGCAGGCTATTATAATTTAACGCAACTCCTGTTTACTTCCGGAGAAATCGATGAACTGTCCCCCGCGCCCCACCTTGTGTCGGCGGTAACGACCGTGAACGGCTACCGCATCAACGAACATGTGGCGATTGGGATAGGAGTGGGTATCGCTGCCTACAAATATGCCGTTTTTCCGGTCTTTGCCGATATACGGTATCATATTTTCAAGGGTAATTTTACGCCGCTCATTGCTTTTAAGGGCGGCTATGCTTTTGCCGATAACGATAAACATATTTTCTCCCGGAATTATTATTACGAGGCGACTTATAAAAACACCGGCGGCTGGATGTGTAATCCCGAAATCGGTTTTAAGACGGCCATAAACCCGTCCTGTGATTTTGTATTTACGCTCGGTTACTATTATCAGGGATTGAAAAGCGAGGTGACGGAAAGCGCCCAATATCGCGTGCATACCACTACCGCCAACCTGAACCGCGTCTCCTTTACAATAGGGTTTTTATTTAAGTAGCTTTTTTCGACTTTTCGATACTCGATACTCGACTTTTCGATTTGCGACAGTGCGCTTGTCGCAACTCATACCTCATACCTCATACCTCATACCTAAATTGCATTTTCCACTCTCCACTCTCCATTTTCAACTAAGCCGTCATTTCGACCGGAGCGCACGAAGAATGAGTGCGCGGAGTGGAGAAATCTCCTCCCCAACGCAAGCTGTTTGGGAAGGACAGCGGGTCATCGCAGGAGATTCCTCGACTTCGCTCCGCTCCGCTCGGAATGACGCAATACGCAACTCCGCTCGGAATGACGCGACAAAATGAACAATGAATAATGAACAATGGCGTTTCGCTTGACGCCTAACTAAAAAATATTTGCAATTAAAAAATATTGTTATATATTTGCAGTGTTATTGACGTTCT
>JAIROQ010000020.1 GCA_031257455.1 Prevotellaceae bacterium
ATTGCCGATAAAATGGCCGGGCAGGGAACAAAAACCCCCTGGTTGGGCGCTAACGGCACAATAAGGTGGGAGTCGTATAATAGCACGGCAGGTTTTAAAGAACGCCACTGGCTGTTGCCTTTCCCGCAAACAGAATTGACGAATAACCCGAATGTCAAACAAAACCCGAAGTGGTAACCATGATACGCTACCTTTATATACTTGCTGCGCTTGTGTTGATGACAAACAGCTGCGGGGGCGACAAAGACGTTCCGTCTATCGTTACCGGTAACGTAACGGTGCTCTCCAACCAGCCGCTCGCGAGCAGTTATATGTCGCAAACCATGAAGTTCAACCTCATCCTGCCCGGCAGCTACAATCTGGAAGCAGACAAAAGCTATCCGGTATTGTATCTGCTGCACGGCATGGGCGACGACCAGACCTCGTGGGAGACCAAAGGGAGCGCCTCCGCATGGGTGCAGCAAGCCATCAAAAATAACGTCGTGCCGGAGTTGATAGTCGTCATGCCCGATGCGCAAGTGTCGTTCTATACCGGCAACTATGAGCAGTACTTCCAACAGGAATTGATACCGTATATTGAAAGCCGGTACAGGACTGTCAACGCCCGGAACAGCCGGTTTATCGCCGGCCTGTCGATGGGCGGCTACGGTACGCTGTACCATGCCTTGAAGTATCCCGAAAAATTTGCGCTGGCGTTTTCCATGAGCCCGGTCGATTTGAACGGCGACATCACGCGCCTGATTAGCCAGCACAGCGGCACGGGATTGCCTGCGCTGACCATAGACGCCGGAACAGGCGATTTTGTGGTGAACGACCACCCCGAACAAATCCATCTGGCATTGGAAGCTAAAAATATCCCGCACGAATGGATTTACCGCTCCGGCGGGCATGACTGGACTTTCTGGCAAGTTTCCTTACAGACCGCGCTGCAACAAATCGGCGCATTATTAAACTAATTTAAAAACATTCTAACTAAAAATAAAACAACAATGAAAAAGATAAAACTATACTTTAGCGCGGTACTCACAGCCGGACTGATGCTGTTTACCGCTTGTGAAAAAGACGCGATAGACCCGCTGGAAGGGAAATACCCCGTGCCGGAAAACTATGCACTCGCCGGCTTGGTGTCGCAGAACGTGGCGAAAGAAACCGGCGCCCGCATCTTTACGCTGGAACTCGGCAGCGCCGGGCAATACCTCTCTGTGGAGTTTGCAGGCCCCCGCGCGAATTACCTTTTACCCGCCGGCAACTACACGATTGCCGCCCGCAGCGCCGCCCGCGCCGGTAACTACATAGCCGGAGACGGCAACGGCGGTACTTACTGGGTTACCGGAAGTACAAAACTTAAACTCATAGACGGCACGATTGCCGTGCAGGTGACCGGCGACACCTATACTATCAGCGGCATAGTGATGCTCGAAGACCGTTCGATAATTAAAATCGCCTACACGGGCGTTATCATATTTGCACCCGACCCGCCCGTATATACCTACACGCTTGACGTGCAAAAGCCCTACGCATGGACGGCTGACGGGACAACGTTCAGCCCCGTGTCCGGCTCGCAGTTGAACAAGTTTACCGTTTTAGCCGATGGCGACAAAGTGGCGTATATCGAAATCGTAACAGCCGAAAACCCGGCGTCCTTTTCGGGAACATATCCTGTCAGCGGCGCCATTCGTGACGCCAGCGGCGCAGTGGTGCAGGGTCTGTATATGGACTTGTCGGCTTTCGTTCCCGGACTTATTATTGAGGGCGGCTCGTATCTTTTCGACAGCGAAAACCAGTATATCAATGCGGGCAACATCACGATTGCCGACAACGGCGGCGTATTGACATTCACGAGCAGCGACCTCGCCATCCTCGACAAAGCTACCGGACTGCCCAAACCGGGAACGCAAAGCATCAACTACGCTGAGGCGACCAACGCCACCGTGCAGGCGTCCTACACTTATTCGATTGAAACCGCTGCTCCGGCTATGGGCGGCATGATGGGTACCGACCCCATCGCAGGCTCGCAACTGAACAAAATCAGCGTATTTTCGGGTAGCGATTTGGTGGCTTACTTTGAATTGGTCAGCGCCGAAAATCCGGCTTCTCTCTCCGGCGACTATGTCGTAACAGACGGCATTAGCGCCATCGGACAGGCCGCAAACGGTTATCAACTTCCTTCTATTTGGGGCGGTGCGTCCGGCGGTTGCTACTATATTGCTAACGGCGAAAAAATGTTTATCCGCGCCGGTGGCGGCAATATCAGCATCACCGACAATAACGGCGTGCTTACCATCACCGGCAGCAACCTGCCGATATTGGACGTGGCCGCTGTGGAATCTTCGAGCGGCACAAACTGGGCAACCTTGCCGGACGCCGGTAGCGTGAATTATCAGAATGTAGCTCCCGCCGGTAACGGTAGTGGCGGTAATGCGGTTACGCTGACGAACGTGCTTTCCGCTGCCGCCACAGACTTGGCTGCGGTAAGCGGCGGCGCCCTCACCGGTTACACTGTCACGCTGAAAATCGGCGAAGCCGGCCTGACCGCCACGCCCAATATGTTCGGAGGCCTTGATTTTAGCGGCACGGGCAAGTATGTTTCTATTGATTTCAGCCGGGATGCAGGCACATTGATACCCGGAACGTATAATATTGTGGACAACACTACGGCCACCGTAGGAGACGCCATAGCCGGCTATTACCTCGATTTCGGCGGCTTCGGCTTCAATAGCGGTTGCATGTGGGTTTCGGTAGAGGGCGGTGTCCCCACCGAAACATTTATCACCGGCGGCACGGTGGTAGTAACCGAAAGCAGCGGCGCATACACCATCACGGTGAATGCCGCCACCGCCGAAGGCAACGTCAATGCCGTGTACACCGGCCCCATTACGATACAATAAATAACCTGACCTCAGCCCCTGCAGGGTCGCACCTGCTGGGGCTTTTTTTTAAAAGAAATTGCTCTTTGACGTATTGATTTACACGCTTATTATTGCGAATAAAATTGTATCTTTCTTCTATATTTTTTGTAGAAAGATTTATTCGTCCATGTGGAAATGAAGATTTTCATGTATATTTGCAATGAATTTTATAAAACAACTGTTATGGCAATGAAAAAAACAACAACAGCGAAAGCTAAAAGTGCCGCGCCTGTGAAGGCGAAAAGCAAAAGAACGAAAAAGGACATCAATAAGGGAGGATGGTACATGGACAAAGAAGTAGGCAAAATACCGCTGTCGGAATATTTAAAAGACTACCCGCCACGTACAGGCCCCAAAAGATCGGACGTACTGAAAGAAAAAGGCCTTTTTCCGTACATAGAGATAGTGGACATGCGAGCCGTAATGAAGTAAAACGATTATGGATCGACGCTACCTTTTAGACACCCAGGTTGCAGTATTCTTTTTTTCCAACCGGAAAGAATTAAAGCGGCATATACAGGACATACTGGAAGATTACAGCAATTTGTTTTATGTGAGTACGACTACCGTAAAAGAAATCATCCATTTGTGCAATAGCGGAAGGATAAGAGTAAATAAATGGAAAACGGCAGCAGATATTTTGCCCGCTATAAAAGGGGCGTACTTTGAGTTGCTGCCCGTTAAGGAGGTGCATCTTGCCACTTACGCCACCTTAGCTACCCCAAAAGGGCACAACGACCCCAACGACCATATCATCATTTCGCAGGCCATCACGGAGCGAATGGTTTTAATCAGCTCCGACCAGAAATTTGAGCAATATCTCAATCAAGACCTGCTTTTCATTTTCAACGGCCGGTAAAATATCGCAGGCCATAATTAAAGCGTGTAAACCAAAAATTAAATAAATTAAATAACTTACACGTTTTTTTATGAAAGAAATTACACAACAACGACCTGTTCCGAAGGGACAACACTTTATTAACCGCATGCTTCAGCTTACGGTTATGCTAATACTGACCTGTGCAACAGCCACAGCGCAGGAAGTATTCAAAAACACCGAACTGACCATTACGCCGCTTGAGCAGGGCGTATGGGTCGTAGAAACCGCCGACATGACCACCATGTATATCGTGGAAGGTACGGAACGCGCGTTGCTCATCGACACCGGCACCAAGTGCGACTCGCTCGACAAAATCGTTCGCCGCATCACCGCCAAGCC
>JAIROQ010000042.1 GCA_031257455.1 Prevotellaceae bacterium
CACATCATCACATCATCACATCATCACATCATCACATCATCACATCATCACATCAATTAATCACATTTCCGTAATTAAATTTTGGAATATTGGATTTTTTATATACCTTTGTAAAAAAATCAAATTTGTACTAAGTACAATTTTAATATGAAAACACCTATCGTAGAAAGATTACAGGCGCACGGCATAAAGCCGTCCGTGCAACGCATCGCCATTATGGAGTACCTCATGGGAAATTATACCCATCCTACAGCCGATACTATTTTTAACAATCTCTATCCGTTGATGCCGACACTCTCGAAAACGACTGTCTATAATACCTTGAAACTTCTCGCGCAACAAGGCGCGATAAGCGAAATAAGTATTGATGAAAAAAACCTGCGCTATGACGCCGACATTTCATCCCACGCCCATTTCCGCTGCAAACATTGCGGAAGCCTGTTCGACTTGCCGGTGAAACGACTCCCGTCTGTGGCTACCGAAAAAATCGATGGCTTTGTGATTACCGATACCCAACTTTATTATAAAGGCTATTGTAAAAAATGCAAAACCAAAGCGCCAGCGCTTTGTTAATTCAATTTATAAACTTTTAAATCTTTTAAACATCATGAAAAAAAAATGGATTTGTACCGTGTGCGGTTATGTACACGAAGGGGACGAAGCTCCCGAATGTTGCCCGCAATGCAAGCAACCGAAAGACAAATTTAAAGAATTGGCCGCTACCGAAGGCGCGCTGAAATTTGCGGACGAGCATGTGCTTGGCGTAGCCAAAGGCGTTGACGCGACCGTGCTTGAAGGCCTGAAAGCGCATTTCCTCGGGGAATCCAGCGAAGTAGGCATGTACCTTGCGATGAGCCGGCAGGCCGACCGCGAAGGTTATCCCGAAATCGCCGAAGCCTTCAAACGCTATGCGTGGGAAGAAGCGGAACATGCCTCGAAATTTGCCGAACTGTTGGGCGAAATCGTATGGGATACGAAAACCAACCTCCAAAAACGGATGGAAGCGGAAGCCGGCGCGTGCGAAGACAAAAAGCGCATCGCCACACTTGCAAAACAGCTGAATTTGGACGCTATCCACGACACCGTGCACGAAATGTGCAAGGACGAAGCGCGGCACGGCAAAGGTTTTGAAGGCCTCTTCAACCGGTACTTCAAAAAGTAAGAATTCGGAATTAAGAATTGGGAATAAGGGTGCGGAAACGCACCCTTTTCTGTTTTAGTCGTAAGTTGTAAGTCATAAGTTGGCTGGCGCGGCAGCCAATTCTTAATTCTTAATTCCTACTTCTTAATTCCTATTCCTGAGGATGCGCTGTATGGCAAATTTGCCGGTAGCTGCGGCCATCGGTAAACCGCCGGCAGGCGCGACCCATTGCCCTGCAAGGTAAAGATTTTTTATCCCTTTGATGCGTCCCTTGTTAAATTCCTGCCGGACGCGCGCACCGGGAAGAAACGACATGTATGCCCCTTTGTAGGTATGGCAGTAGTGGTGGAATGTAAGCGGCGTAGCAATATCCGTCATCTCCAAGCGGTCTTCCAACTGGGGGAATACCGGCAAAAGGTTTTTTATAACCCATGCGCCCAAGCGTTCTTTTTCCTGCCGGTAGGCTTCTCCGGACTGTTCTTTCAATGTTTTCCAGTAATCGAAATGGGTGTCGCGCAGGAGTACCGTAATCAACGAACGTCCGCCGGCGGTGAAGGCCGGGTCATGGTCGTAGGTCTTCACATTCAGCTGGGCGATGTTCGTTCCGTTGAGGACAAAAGGCTGCTCCGGCTCGATGCAAAGGTGGTGCGGATAGCCGGACAGGTCGGCATGTACGCCCAAAGCGACATGGGTAGCCGCTGAGATAATGTATTTGCCGGGTTGGTTGAAGCGTTTTTCAAAATAATTGCTTTTGTACCGTCCGCCGAGCAGGCGGTAGAGCAGCGAGTGTGCATCAATGGCCGGCAGGATGTAGTCGGCGGGGATTTCTGCACTGTCGCTGGCAAGTTTTATGCCGGTGGCCACGCCGTTTTTAATGACTATTTCGCTGACGTCTTTATTCAGATGAAGTATGCCGCCCAATGCTTCGAAGCGTTGCCGGATGCGCCCGGCAAATGCAAGTGAACCGCCCTGCACCCAGCCGCCGTCTCCGGAGGTGCGTGTGCCCAATGAGAAAAACAGGGCATACGAGGGCATGTCGGGATGTACGGTACATGACAGCAGGCGGCGTATAACCGGCGATTTGAATTGCGCTATAAATTCGCCTACCGAGAGGCGGCTTGTTTTCCGGTCGGGCATACCGGCTTTCAGCATGTGGAAGCCCAGCCTGGCCAGTTCCCGGAGGTCGGGGCGCTCAAAGGGTTTTTTTACGGGGACTTTGATATGTTGTTTCTGGCGTACGTATTTGATGAGTTTTTTATGACCGGCGCGTCTTCCGGCGAAAGCTGCATGAATGTTTCCTCCATCCGGTCGATTTGCGAATGCAGGTGATACAGCTTGCCTTCATGGATAGTGGAAACGATTTCTTCGGGAAGGAATATTTCCGTGTTATCCGTCAAAGCGCCGATTGTCGTCCATATATCATGCAGGGAGCTGTTTTCCCGCGAGCCGGTAACCCATTCGATACATCCGTCTATGTGATATTGTCCGCGTGTCCATCCGGTACAGTTGCCGCCGGCGAGCCGGTGCGCTTCATAAATTTCCGCATCGAAGCCGGCGATACGGGCATAGATACCGGCCGTTAATCCCGATATGCCCGCGCCTATGATAATGATTTTTTTTCCCAAAACAAGTTTTTTAATGTGATGATGTGCTAATGTGCTAATGTGACTAATTTTTTAATGTGACTAATTGGGCTTGCGCCTACACTGTTCACTGCCGACTGCTACTGCCAACTGCCAACTGCTACTGCCAACTGCTACTGCCAACTGCCAACTGCCAACTGCCGACTGCTACTGCCAACTGCCAACTGCCAACTGCCGACTGCTACTGCCAACTGCCAACTATGTATAAAGTCCGCCGTTGATGGAAATGACTTGGCCGGTAATGTAGGCCGCCTGTTCGGAAGCTAAAAACCCGACCAGCGCCGCCACTTCTTCCGGCGTGCCGAAACGACCCAGCGGAATGAGTGATTTAAGTGCATTCTCATCCAAATCTTTTGTCATGTCGGTAGCGATATAGCCCGGTGCGACTGCATTCACGGTTACTTTCCGCACGCCTACTTCCTGCGCCAGCGCTTTTGTCGCGCCGATGACCGCCGATTTGGCGGCCGAATAGTTGGTTTGCCCGGGCAATCCTTTCAGTCCTGATACGGAAACCATGTTGATAATTCGTCCGGAACGTTTGCTGAGCATATCTTTCAGCAGTCTGCGGGTAATGTAGAAAAAACCGTGCAGGCTGATGCCAAGCACTTCTTCCCATTGCGTGTCCTGCATAAAGACCATCATGGCGTCCTGCCGGATGCCGGCATTATTGACCAGCACGGCAATATAATCGTCGGGATGATTATCCGCCCAAGCGTTCAAAGCCTTGTCCACCGCTTCTTTCGAGGCGACATCGAAAGCGAGCAGTTCGGCTTTCCCGCCTTTTTCTTCCACCAGTTGTCGGGTGGCCAGCGCCGCCTCGTGGTTCGATGAATAGTTAATAATTACGGGATAGCCCATCCCCGCCAATTGCAGGCATACCGCACGTCCGATACCCCTGCTGCCTCCTGTTACCAATGCGTATTTCATATTTCTAATTTCTGATTTCTGATTTCTAATTTCTGATTTCTGATTTCTAATTTCTGATTTCTGATTTGCTGGCGCGCCAGCCAACTCTCCATTCTCCATTCTCCATTCTCCATTCTCCATTCTACCTCATACCTCATTAAGTTTTTTGTCGGCGAGTTCATACAGCGTGTAGCTGCCGTCTGCTTCGATGGTTTGTATCGATACGGGGGAATGGTCGCCGGCGGCATAGCGGACGATAACCCGGATGATGCCGCTCCTGTTCTGTTTCCCGTTGATGTCGGCCACAATCACATCGTCTTCCGCCTGCCTGGTGCAAGTGATTTTTTCCGCCCCTATCAGCTCCATGTCGCCCTGCAAACAGGCCGAAAGAATGGTTTTCATCCCTTCCATTTTTACATTTTTGGGAGATATTTTCCTTTCTTTCCCTGCGGTTATCACTATAAACCGGTCGCCATCGAGCAGGAGCAGGTCGCCTTCGGGCTGGGTATATTTCATCTCCAGCCGTTCCGGCTTGCGGTAATAAAACATGCCGGCAGTTACCGTATTTTCGCCCAGCATCGAGAGATGCCGCGTCTGCTTGAAGGTGGCGGTGATGGTGGTATAGGCCCTGTTCGCCTCTTTGATTGTTTGCAGCGTCCGGCGGTCGGCGTCATCGGCGACTTGCGCCTTTGCCGCAAAGCAGGCCACAAAAAGAAATAATGCTAAAAAATGTTTCATTGTATTTAAAGTTTAAAGTTTCAGATTTAAGGTTGGCTGAGGCCATTGTTCATTGTTCACTGTTCACTGTTCACTGTTTTTGTCCTCACCCCCGCCCCATCTCCTGAAGGAGAGGGGAGCAGTGGGGCGAAGGACTTTTCGAGGGTAAGGGGTAGAAATTTCCCCTGTTCCACAGCCTGTGCCATTGGCACAACTCCCCCTCTCCGCCGGGAGAGGGGGTCGGGGGGTGAGGACGGCGTTTTTGAGTTGAAAATTGAAAATTGAAAGTTGAAAATGGCGATAAGCGCATTCTCCACTCTCCATTCTCCATTCTCCATTCAATAAGGTTGCACAATGAAACCCTATAGGTTGCATTGACGCCCTGCCCTTCCCGCACTATTTTTATGTCTTTATTCATATATACTAAAATTCAAAATAGCCCGGCAAGCCCACGCTACTTCACGCACCGGTAGTACCGCTTAGTATTTTCACAACCTTTGTATGTGTTTGAGCAATCATTTGGGTTTAACACGTAAACCGTCCAACAAGCATCGCGCTCGGACCGGTATTCGGCGTTTAGATATTCAGCATTAGCCAGTCGCCCACCCTCACCAACGCCGAGAGCAGTACAGATACACAACATCTCACTGGCTTTAGGAATACGCCCGCCGGCGTTCGCGCAAGCCTTCTTAGCCGCACCAGCATACGCATACCCGTCGGACTGTTTTGTGGTCTGCAATAGGGTTAGGCTGTTGCAAGCGGTCAGGACTGGGCAAACATCTAAGGCGACTTCAAGGGGCGCGGAGGTAGTGCCGGTGCAATTGGCATTTTCCCCCCGTACCGTATAGGTGCCGGACGATGTAACCGTATATGCGCTACTTTCGCCGGTTTGCACTTGCGAGTCGTTCATATACCATGTAAAGCTGGTAGCGCCGGTAGCGGAGGCGGTAAGGGCTACCGTAGCGTCCGGGCAGGTATTGCTCGAACTGCCGGAAATAGACGCAGTGGCTACTGCTGGCACCGTTACCGTCGCGGCATTGGCTTTCGTCGCCGTACAGCCCGCCGTGCTCTTCACATATAAGGTGTAGTTTGTCGTCGCCGTCGGGTTAACCGAAAAGGTCGTGGCCGTTTGCCAATAGCTGTTATCAATGCTGTACGAGGCTGCGCCGGTAGCCGAAGCCGTCAGCGTCGCGCTTGCGCCGTTGCAGATTGTGGCGGAAGACAGCGAAAGGGACGTTGGCAGGGCGTTCACCGTAATAGTTCCGGTAGCCGCCGCGCCCGTGCAGCCGGCGGCATTGGTTACGGTAACGCTGTAAGTAGTTCCGGTAGCGGTCACAGTGGGCGCGTAGGTAGCGCTGGTGGTCGTTGTTTCCGCCGCGCC
>JAIROQ010000157.1 GCA_031257455.1 Prevotellaceae bacterium
GGCCATGCGCCACCGCAGAGAAATTGATTGATTTGTTTTCATAATCGTTTATTTGTTTAATTGTTGAGTTGTTTATTTGATTATTTGGCGTTAGCCAACTCATACTTCATACCTCATACTTCATACCTCTTTTGCGGCTTCGGGATTGTTTTGCACTTAATTTATCCCCAAACAAACACTTCATTCCAAAACAATCCCTCATTCCGCACTGTGTCCACGTAATTCGTGCTGTTCACGTCATTCCTGCTTCCACATGATGGCAGCTTTTATTTGGTCGGTCTTGTTTCGGGAGAACTCTTTTCAGAGTAGTCGGGTATAAAATGTGAAACGCGAACTGTACTTATTATTTATTGAGGTTCTCGAATACCCATTCATGTATAAGCAAAAATTCACGTTTCTCTCTCGTGGAGTTTTGCTTTTATTCACATGAATAATTAGAAATTTTCGAGATTTCAATAAATAGAATAAAAGCGGTCAAAATGTTTTAAAGAACGGTAAATAGGATGCAAAGGTAAGAAAAAATATTTTAATTCAACAAAACGGCTGGGGTATTTTTTTTCACAGATTAGGGGGGTGCGTGCGCTGCCTGAAACCCCATTAAATACTGTCCAATATTAAATTTCCATCAAAGCCCAGCTTTGTACGCATAGCTTTTGCCACGCGCACATTAATAGCAGATTTGCGCCCTAAAATATCGCTAAATCGCGAATTGGATATTCCGAGAAAAGACGCCATTTCGTTCTTTTTCATGCGGCGGCGAAACATTTCCGCTTCCAGTAATGAAATAATATCATTCTTCTCCGGAAAGGGATATAATTTAAGTATGTCTTTTTCATATTTGGCAGCAGCGGCAGCTAAATTACCGAACTCGTCCACTGCTTTTTTCGGCAAATTTTGAAATCCGCCGGCCGCAGTGGCTTTGGTAATCAATTCTTCGGAACGTTGCATAACCAAGTCGTATTCTTTCTGTGTGGTAATGGTATTCATATTTTAAAAAAATTAAATGGTTGAAGCGTTTATTTTATCATATTCGGCATGTGTTCCCGCAAATCGTATGGATGCAGCGCCGTTAACAAAGACGATAATACATACTACTCTGAAATCATTTCCTTTTATATCGAAAACATACCGGTCGTTACCCACGTAATCCGCCGTCTTAAATATGGCAAGTAATGCCGCATGATTACGGGCTTCACAAGCCATCAGCATTTTAATAAACCTGTTCATAGCTTTGCCTGATGAGGCATGCCTGATAACACAGCGGCTTATAATTTGCTGATTAAATACATTCATTATTTTTATTTTTTTCAAAGGTAGAAATAATTTCCAAATATAGAAAATTTTTCTTGTTTTGGATTATCGCTGCTAAATTTTAAATATACGTTCGTTTATTCTAATCTGTAAAATCTGGGTGCATTTCAAATTGTCGCTTTTTTTGACATAATTCACAAAATTTGCAGAATTAACGGCTCACTAATTTTGTACAATCACCAATTGTGAATCTCCTACGGAGATTTGTCGGCGTTTTTTTGCATTGATTCTATTGATATGGATGCCCTGACGGGCAATGTACGCACTTAGAATATTCCAAGCATTCATTCATCAAACGTTTTTCCCGTCAGGGAAAACATATCAATAGAAAAAGGCATCCGTTCTGTTCCGAAACCTCGTAGAGGTTTCCTGTTATCCAAATGCGACAATTTGAAATGCACCCTTCATGGCACTGCATGGTATTTAATATTACATAACAATTTTAGAAAGCATGTTGCATAAAAAAAGCCCGCAAATCTTTATTTTGCGGGCTTTCGGAACTTTCAGCGGAGAGAGGGGGATTCGAACCCCCGGTACAGTTTCCCGTACGACAGTTTAGCAAACTGTTGGTTTCAGCCACTCACCCACCTCTCCGGATGATTTAAAAAAATGGACTGCAAAGATAGTAAAATTTCCGGAAATGAAAATTAAAAAAATTACCGTAAGTTTGTACTTGTGAAAACGATTTCTCTTTTACCCTTTGCGCAACCGTACCGCCTTGAAGCCGGCTGCGATGAAGCCGGACGCGGTTGTCTGGCCGGCCCGGTATTTGCTGCCGCTGTTATTTTGCCGTCCGGTTTCACTCATCCGCTGCTCAATGATAGCAAGCAGATGAGCGAAAATCACCGTAATGTACTGCGTGAAATCATCGAGCGCGAAGCGGTGGCTTGGGGCGTTGCCAGCCTTACGAATGCAGCGATTGACAAACTGAATATCCTCCGGGCGTCCATCACTGCCATGCACCGCGCATTGGACAATCTGAAAACGCCGCCCGAATTTATTTTAGTGGACGGCAACCGTTTTTACCCCTACCGGAATATTCCGCATCAATGCGTAGTGAAAGGTGACGCCAAGTATGCTGCGATTGCTGCGGCTTCGGTGCTTGCCAAAACGCACCGCGATGAATTTATGAAAGCGATTGCCGGCGAATTTCCGCAATACGACTGGGAAAACAACAAGGGCTACCCCACCAAAGCCCACCGCGAGGCGCTCCGCAAGTACGGCGCAACGCCTTACCACCGGCGAAGTTTCCGCTTGACGAATACTCAGCTAATGTTCTGCTGATTTTCCCGACTCTAATAGGGACATCCGCAAGCGGGATTGAGCCTGCGTACTTTTTGCCTGTTCCGGCGATGCTCCCGTTCATCGACAGTTCCGAACGAATAGTATAGAAATAATTCATGCGAACCGCTATTCCAGCCGCGCAAATTGCCGCCGGCAGTAATGAAATCGAAGCTGTAGCCCAATTTCAGCAAATAGGTTTCCAAGCCGACCGACAGCACGCCGGCAAATGTTTGTTGTTGCAAGGGCGTCCGCAATGCCGCGCCGGCAAATAAACCGCCGCTTCGCACGGTAGCGCCGGCAATCAAATAATTAAAACCGGCCTGTTGGATATACTTTACCTGTGGTGTTAATACTACGTTTTCAAACATCGTCCATTCGCTCAGCGAATGCAAAGCGCTTTCGCCGGCAAGCGCAATGGCTGCCTGCACATGCGCCGTAATTTTCATGGACGGGCGTCCGTACGTTATATATGTTTCACCGCCCGATGCGCCGATGTGCTGTACCGCCACGCCTGCTTGCACAACAGGATGCACCAGCAATAAACCGGCGGCAAAATCCACGCGCTGCGTAGAGAACCCTTCAACCGGAAAATAAGCAGTACTGCCCGTTCCGACCATATCCGGAAAAACTACGTTTTGCGCATTGCGTTGCAAATTATAAAACACCGCCTGCAACGCCGGACGCAAGATTATATTTTCCGATAAGGGAAAAGCATACGCATACGCCAGCCCCGCCGAAGTAGTTTGAAACAGGCCTCCCGCTGCGCGGTCGTTCATCACAAACAATCCAAATCCGCTACGCCACGAGGGAATATAAACGTTCCCGTCAATATAAAAAGTGGTATAAACATTTCCCAGAGCGGTAAATTGACTGCGTGCCGCCGCATTCGCATAATAACGCCCGGATGCGCCTGCAAACGCCGGATTGGTATACAATGGGGCGGCATGACCGTTGCTGAAAACCATATCCTGCGCTTCGGCGGAAGATACCGGCGCAAACAATGCTATCAAAAACGGCAGGCTAAAAATATGAGAAAATCGTTGCAATAAAAGCAAATTAAAATTTTCGTAAAGATAACTTTTTTTTATAAAAATTTGCACAATTGAGCAATAAAGGTTACCTTTGCAAAATCAAACCGCGGAGTAGAGCAGTTGGTAGCTCGTCGGGCTCATAACCCGGAGGTCACAGGTTCGAGTCCTGTCTCCGCTACCAAAATTTAAAAAGAGGCTGTCTAAAAAGTAGCCTCTTTTTATTTTTTAAGCGGATAACCGGTTACTTCAATCCGGAAAACTCCACGCCCATTAACTCCGCAATGCGTTTCGGAATGTCGGTATTGTCCAGTTTGCCGCTGAAACGTTCGCTGCCTGCGCCAATCGCGTAAATGGGAACCATAATGCCGCTATGTCCTTTGGTAGGCCAAGCACACCCTGCTTTGCTGTTTATTGCCTGCACAGCGGCAACCGTACTGTCGTTTGACGCGTATTCCAACGAGTGTAGCTGTTCGTCAAATACCAACGGATTGACGGCATATTTTCCATCGCGTCCCAGCGACAGGCCGCCGGTTTCATGGTCGGCGGTAACAATAATCAACGTTTCATCGGGATGCCGGCGGTAAAAATCAACAGCTATTTTTATCGCTTCCGAGAAATCGATAGTTTCGTGAATGACCGCTGCGCCATCGTTAGCATGGGCTGCCCAGTCAATTTGACCGCCTTCTATCATGGCAAAAAATCCTTTGGCGTTGTAAAGCGCCTCGATAGCCGCCTGCGTAATTTGCGGCAAAGTCAAATCGCCTTCTTTACGGTCAATAGCATAGGGTAGCCGCCGGTGTTCCTTTTCGCTTTCGGCCTGAACAAGCACGATTTTTTCATCGCCGCCGGCCAGTTGCGCTGCGCCTTCGGGGCCGCGTACAATGCGGTAACCGGCCGTTTCCAATTGTTCATAAACATCCGCCCGGTCGTTTTCTTTTCCCTTTGGATAAATAAATCCGCTGCCGGCAAAAAATTCAAAACCGGTGGCTGCGGCTTGGGAGGCGATGTCGTAATAGTTGCTCCGCGACAGGGACGTGGCGTAAAAAGCGCCCGGCGTAGCATGGTCGATACTTACGCTGGTGGCAACGCCTATCTTGTAGCCCGCATGGTGCAACGGATAGGTAACGGATGCAAAATGCGTAACGCTATCCGGCGCAATACCCATCATATTATTATTTGTTTTATGCCCTGTGGAAAACGCCGTAGCAGCCGCAGACGAACAGGTAACAAGCGAATTTGCCGAATAGGTAGTTACCAAACCGGCAACGGGGAATTGCGTAAACGATACATTGCCGCTGCCGTGTGTACCGTTTTTTGCGGCGATATAATCTTCGGTCAGCGTTACGTGCGCCAGCCCCATGCCGTCTCCGATGAATAGAAACACATATTTGGGCTGTTGAACCGCTGTCGTGCACGCGGAAAAAATAGTGCAACCAATGATGGCCGTGAATAAAAAGATTTTTTGTTTCATGTTCATGTTATTTATGTTATTTATGCTTGCAAAGTTACCCTTTATTTTCGAGAGTGCAAAAAGAATAGAGAAACGGCCAAACGCGCCAAAACCCTAATGATAGCAGGACATAGCCTTTGGCGTTCCGCCAAACAGTTCAACAGGTTCTTCGACTACCATTCTTTCCGGCTCGTCGATTTCGTAAGCAGTGTGTTTTTTTGTGGACATGTTTTCAAGTGTAAAGACAGACAATAGATATTAGACTTTCAGGTATTAGAAAAAATCGGTCAAATTATGTAAATTATTATTTGTTTTCAACAAATAATAACAATAGACCGACAAGCAGAAGGATCAGGAATGCCATTATTACAAGCCAGCACAAAATTATCAAGAATACCCGCCAAATGGATTTCATTACGGATAGCTGGAATAACTGTTTAAAATTCCATACAAACAGGGAGAGATAGATGATCGGGAGGAATTCTATGATTAGGCTGTCTTTGCCGAAGATGAGCTGTGCCGGAATATCTAACAATATGTATATCGCCAGGCACTGGCAGGCAATGTACACGCAGGCCACCAACAATTCCGTGTAATTATAATGGTGGCCGCTTTTCTTCCTTGTTACCCATTTTGTGGATAATGCAAATACCGGCGCCACTATAATCGCTTTGAATGCGACATTTGTCGACATGATGGCATTCAGATGATGCCACAAGCGGGACAAAATAAAGTCGGCGGCGGGTAGAGAGACATGCAAATGCTCCGCCAACATCACCTCTTCGAGGATACTTACAATACCTGCCGTAATAATTAATGTGGTAAACGGATTGAAATACCGGATACGATGGCCGGCAATGTATTCGGCAATCATTTTGCCGGGACGCGTAAACAGGGCATAGTAGGTGTACAGTATGTTCCGGTCGCAATGGAAAATTCCGTGAAACAGGCTGTGCAATAGCACGCGCATTGTTAGTTTTCCGGTCGAGGCTTTTTGTCCGCACGTGTGGCAATAGTTTCCTTGCAATTCGGCGTCACAGTTTTTACAAAGACGATTTTCTTCCGGGTTTTTCATAGCGGGCGTCATAGTGTTTCAATAATTTATGATTACAAAGGTAATAATAATTTATGATTACACAAGGTAATGTAATTGTTCTTTTCCAAGATGGGACAGCTACTGACAAAGCCCCGCACCCTCGTATATAACCTGCGGCTTACAGCGCTACCCGATGATGGTAATATGCGCGACCCTCCTACGGACGGAGGACAATCGTTCCTGCGGACGGAGGATAGCTCCTCTTGCGGACGCAGGAGGAGCGCGATACCGGAAAACAACCCGGCTCCATGACGGGCAGACTTTAAACCTTAAACCTTATTTCCCAAATTTATGCGGCAGCCTAATTCTTAATTCTCTCCGGCGTAAGCCCAATCTGTAAATCCGTAAATTTTTCCTACCTTTGTCCATTCGTATTTTTACTTGTCATGGCAAAAAATAGAGAACAGACCGATGCGCAGAAGAAGTCGGATATGTTGAAAAATAAATATCTGGTTACCGTTTATAATGACACGACTTTGGAACAGGTAAGCCATTTCCGCATTTCGGGATTGGGGGCTATCATTTCCGGCGCCATGTTGATGATTGTGGTCATTGCTACGATAACCGTTTTGATAGCGTTTACCGGCTTGCGTGAATTTATTCCCGGCTATCCGGATGCGACTACGCGCGAGAAAATAGTCGCCAATGCCCTGCGTACCGATTCACTGGAGCAGCTGTTACACCAGTGGGAGCGGCATCTGACCAATATCAATTTATTATTGTCGGGACAAGACCCGCCGCCCATAGATATAGCGCAACCGGCCACTGCTACGGTGGCTTCCGGCAATGCTAATTCGTTTATACCCTCGCGCGAAGATTCGCTGTTGCGGCAGGAAATCGAAGAACACGATATTTATGACCCCGTGCCAGCCATCACCAATCCGGCAGGGAAACAGGAAGCGCTGGAAAACCTGTTCCTCTTCAGGCCGGTGCAGGGCGTGGTTTCCGACAAGTTTGACGTTAAAATCAACCATCTGGCGGTGGATATTGTGGCCGCGCCGAGCGCGCCGGTCATGTCGGTACTTGACGGCACGGTCATCATGGCCAACTGGACGGCCGAAACCGGCTACGTTATACAAATCCAGCACAGCAACGATATTCTTTCGGTGTATAAACACAATGAGAAATTATTGAAAAAGCAGGGCGACCGCGTACAAGCCGGCGAAGCGATAGCCATAGTCGGGAACTCGGGCGAACTGACCACCGGCCCTCATCTGCATTTCGAACTTTGGTACAAGGGCGTACCTGTAGACCCGTTGAAATATATCAGTTTTGAATAGGAAAAGTATTACCATATTAGGTTCTACCGGCTCTATCGGCGTACAGGCGCTGGAAGTTATCGCGCAGCATCCCGATACGTTTACCGTAGAGGTATTGACGGCGCAGGACAATGCGGCATTGCTTATCGAGCAGGCCATCGCTTTTCAACCCAATGCGGTAGTCATCGGCAATGAAACGAAATATCCCGAAGTAGCGGAGGCATTGAAAAAGTATCCGGTAAAAGTATTCGCCGGCGCGGCTTCGCTGTGCGCCGTGGCGGCTTGGGATACGGCAGACATGGTGCTTTCGGCGCTGCTCGGCTTTGCAGGATTGCAGCCGGCATTGAGCGCACTGGAAGCCGGGAAACCGTTGGCGTTGGCCAATAAGGAAACGCTGGTGGCGGCCGGCGCATTGGTCATGCAGGCAGCGCGGGAACACCGTGCGCCGCTGCTTCCGGTGGATTCGGAACACTCGGCCATCTTCCAATGCCTGTCGGGCGAACAGGGCGAAATAGAAAAAATCTACCTCACGGCGTCAGGCGGGCCTTTCCTGCATACGCCGCCGGAGCAGATGGAAAAAATTACTCCGGAAGACGCTTTGCGGCATCCGAACTGGCGCATGGGCGCGAAAATCACTGTTGATTCCGCTACGATGATGAATAAAGGACTGGAAGTGATAGAAGCGCATTGGTTATTTTCGCTGCCTGCCGAAAAGATAGCCGTGCTCGTGCATCCGCAATCTATCGTCCATTCCATGGTGCAGTTCACGGACGGCGCGGTGAAGGCGCAACTCGGCATCCCCGACATGAAACTGCCGATACAGTATGCGCTGGGTTTCCCGCAACGCCTGCCGCTGGCCGCCCCGCGCGTGGATTTTGCGGAAACAGGGACGCTCGCGTTCTTCCCGCCGGAAGAAGAAAAATTCCCCTGCCTGTCACTGGCACGCGAAGCCCTGACACGCGGCGGGAATATACCTTGCGCCCTGAGCGCGGCAAATGAAACCGCCGTAGCCGCATTTTTGCAGAAGCGCATCACCTTTTTGCAAATCCCCCGAATGGTGGAAACGGTTATGCAACGCATTCCGTTCATCGCCGCGCCCACCCTCGCCGACCTGCAACAAACCGACTCGCAGGCGCGGGAAATAGTTATGAGGTATGAGTTATGAGTTATGAGGTATGAGGTATGAGGTATGA
>JAIROQ010000192.1 GCA_031257455.1 Prevotellaceae bacterium
TTGTTTCTTTTTTCAAAAGGGTTGCAAAGATACTACTTTATTTTGGATTTACAAACAAGTTTTTAACATTTTTCCTGAAATCACAGTTTAACAGGCTTACGCCAAAACAATTTACAGATCTACGGATTTACGGATTTGCGGATTTAGGCTGGCGCCATTAGAATTAAAAACTAAAAGTTAAGAATGCTGGCACCACTGCGCTTGTCGCGACTAACCACTAAAAAACTGGGGCTATATTTATTTGACCCCAGTGTTAGTACATTTAAAGAACATTTTTATTTTTTCAGGGTTGCGCGGGGAAAGCCTGAGGAGGACATGGCGCAACGAGAGTAGGAAGCAGGATGTTTGGCGGCTATGTTACTATATTTTGGTTAAAATTACAGTTGGCGGAAACAGCGGATATGAGCCGTATTACCCCCGTGGCCTAAATTTACAAACATTTTACCACAATATTTTTTATCCGTAGCAGAATTCCAATCTAAAACACAACCGTTGTCGCGATTTGTGTCATTTGTATACCAGCACATCGTTCCACGAGTTGAGCTGCCGTCGCATACCTCTTTGACGGTAGCGAAACCATAAGTATCATGGATCGGTGTACATGTTGCATTTAATGATCTTAACGCAGCCAATGTGTTAGCAATTGACCCTATAGCTGAGATTATGGCTTCATAATTTGATGAAACCGGTAATAACCAACCAAAAGGGCAAATGCCCTGCACAGTACCACTGCTACCGTAAGTATCGCTGTCATACGATGCATAAGCCTGCGCCCATGTATAACATCTACCACATTCATCTTTCGTACAACCGCTGATAGCAGAACCGACTTTTGCATATTTCACATTCTGCGCCAACCACCATTTATTGTCAGGCATGAAGACAATCCTGTATAATTCGGCATCGCGCGTGTCTTTTATCCATGCTTCCCAATTTTGTGCGCCACTGGTGCGTTGTTGGCAAAGGTGTGTGGCGTCAATATACAAATCGCGGCCAATGTACTTGCAAAAATAACCCGGACAGCCGGTCGCATCCGTCATTGTTACGGGTGTAATTGTTAATGCTGATTGGGCTATTGTCTTGTCCGGTACTGGTTGCGTTACACCGCTTGCATCTTTCAGCGTAAACGGGGGCGTACCTCTTAATGTATAAGTCCCATTATTGTAATCGCCTATATTGGGCGGGCAATCGGACGCATAAGCGCACCAGTTGAACTGCGCACCGGTATTACTTAATTGTACGGTAACCGTAGCAGAAAAATTAGTAGCTGTTCCTTCCAGAAAGAAACCCCGATTGCTTTGTTCGCTTACTGTTCCCGCTGTTTTTTGCACGGTTCCGGTAATGGTAGCCGGTTGCCAATTCCCTTTTTGCGTAGGAGAAATGACTGGTTGGAAATCCACAAATATCCACACTTTGTTGCGGTGGTTATCCGTTGATTGATTTGTCCAGCTCACTTTGAATTGAATGGTCGGCGTAGTCGTATACGTAGCGCTAACAGGCGTAATTTGCACTGTTGATTGTGCGCTTGCAGCCACGCTTGCAAGTATTGCGAAAAGAAAGAAAAGTTTTTTCATAACATTATTTATTTTAAAAGTTTTTAATGTCTAATGTCCACAAGTCTATAGTCTATGTTCTTTTTGTAGCTTTGGGGCTGTTCCAAACACAAACTTTTTTATATAAAACAACCCCCTGCTACGAATTTTTATCCGCTGCCAATCATTGCAGAAAGTTAATTCTGCAATTCCTTTCTTCAACTTTTACGTTTATTTTTCCTTCTTCCACTAAAAAGCCAAGAGCGGAAGTGATGCTACACTTATTGATACCAGAGGTTCTGGAAGACCCGTCCATCGAATAAGTATAACGACCCACATCCACTCTTGGTGAGGCCGCTTTTACTTATTATTCTAGATGGACTGAAATTTTCCAGATTTCTGGTATCCGTAGAATAAAAGTTAAAGCGATATATTTTTAATACATCAAATTCAATACGTCAAAGAAGCATAATAACAGTGCAAATATAAAACAATATTTTTTAATTGCAAATATTTTTTTGCGATTTTTTTTGTTTGTACGAATTACACGGATTAGCACGAATTACGCGGATTTTAGAAAATTCCCCCTTTTAGTCGTAAGTTGTAAGTCGTAAGTCGCGACAGGCGCAGTGTCGCCTGTCGAGTATCGAGTATCGCACCAATTTTTTTTATTTACAAATTTTATTTATATTTGTGAAAGTAAGTTTTGATTACTATGCGTGATATTGCACCCCTCTTTACTGCGAAGTTTTTCTACCGCAACCTGAAAGACCGCGACGCCTAAGTCCGGCCTCTTCAGGCGCCCCCCGTATGTTCTTCATAAAATATAAAATAACTATCTACTAATACGCCAATGCAGATTGGCACAAAACATGAAATATTATGAAAATTCCCTTTGCCGAATCGTTTAAGATTAAAATGGTAGAACCCATCCGCAGCAGTACGTTGCGGGAACGGGAAGAATGGATAAAAAAAGCCTACTATAATGTATTCCTGCTGGACGCCGACCAGGTGTTTATTGATTTGCTCACCGACTCCGGCACCGGCGCTATGAGCGACCGCCAGTGGTCGGCGATGATGATGGGCGATGAAAGTTATGCCGGCGCACGGTCGTTCTATGAATTTAAGGACGCGGTGGAACAGATTACCGGTTTTGAGTATATGCTTCCCACGCACCAGGGGCGCGCTGCCGAGAATGTACTGTTCTCTTATCTGGTCAGGGAAGGCGATATTGTGCCCGGCAATTCGCATTTCGATACCACGAAAGGCCACATCGAATCGCGGAAGGCCGAAGCGCTGGATTGCACGATTGACGAGGCCAAAGACACGCAACTCGAAATCCCCTTCAAAGGAAATGTAGACCCGCAAAAGCTGGAAAAAGTGCTGGCGGAACAGGGCGCCAAAGTACCGTTTATTATCGTAACCGTTACGAATAATACGGCCGGCGGGCAACCGGTGTCGATGGGCAATCTGAAAGCCGTACGGGAAATAGCCGGAAAATACAACAAGCCGGTCTTGATAGACGGCGCACGTTTCGCCGAAAACGCTTACTTTATCAAGGTACGCGAAAAAGGCTATGAACAGAAAACCATTAAGGAAATAGCGAAAGAAATGTTTTCGTATGCCGATGGGATGACGATGAGCGCCAAGAAAGACGCGATTGTAAACATGGGCGGCTTCATCGCCACGCGCCGCAAGGACTGGTATGAAGGCGCACGGAATTTCTGTATCCGGTTTGAAGGTTATTTCACTTACGGCGGTTTGTCGGGACGCGACATGGCCGCATTGGCGGTGGGTCTGGACGAAAATACGGAACTGGAAAATCTGGTTACGCGCATCAAACAGGTGGAATATCTGGGAAAGAAACTGGATGAATATGGTATTCCATACCAGCGTCCCGCCGGCGGGCATGCCATATTCGTGGATGCGCCGAAGATTTTAACCAATGTGCCGAAAGAAGAATTTCCCGCCCAGACGCTGACGATTGAATTGTATCTGGAAGCCGGCATTCGTGGCTGCGAAATCGGTTATTTACTTGCCGACCGCGACCCTGTAACCCGCGAAAACCGTTTTGGCGGATTGGATTTATTGCGGCTGGCCATCCCGCGCCGCGTCTATACCAACAATCACATGGATGTAGTAGCGGCGGCGCTGAAAAATGTCTTCGACCGCCGCGACAAAATCAAACGCGGCGTACGGATTATGAAAGAAGCGGAACTGATGCGCCACTTTACGGTGCAGTTGGAACGGCTGTAAATCCGCGCACCGGCAAATACGGGCAAAGACTGTTTATTTTACGCTAATCAAAAAATTTGTGTAAGTTTGTGCCGTAAATAGCAGGGAAATCTATGAAAAAAATAATTGCTTTTGTCGTATTGTTTACGGTCATTACCGGCCTGTCTGCAAAAACCGGCCGCGATACCCTGTCCGTGCAACTGAATGAAGCCATAAAAAATAAATCCAATTATGACCGGCAGAAAGAACAGCAACTGGCGGAAACGAAACACCTGTTGAAAATACAAAGTATCCTGCCGGTACAGACTTATGACTTCCACCGCGAAATAGCGCTGCAATACAGCAAATATATTATCGACAGCGCGATTTACTATACCAAACAAAGCCGCGATATTGCCGCCGCCATGAACCGTCACGACTGGGTCGCCGAAGCCGATTTGCGCTTGACGCACCTCTATACCACCGCCGGCATGTATATTGAAGCGAAAAATATTTTACTCGCTGTTGACCGGCAGTTGCTTCCCAAGACATTGTTGCCGCTTTATTTTGAAACATACAGCGATTTTTACGGCTACTACGGGCAAAGCAATAATCAGGCGATGAATATCCGGTTAAACATTGCTTACCGCGACTCGCTGCTGGCCATACTCGACACGGCTTCGATGCAATATAAAATCCACAATGCCGTAAAGCTGGTGCACAGCCCGCAGACAGAAGCGGCGGAACAATACCTCCTGGACATTTTCCGGCAACTGCCGGAAGGCGGCGCCGACTATGCGCTGGTTTCGTACCTGCTGGGACTGGTATATACCCGCCGGCATGAGGTCGAACAGTTGCGCAAATATTTTACCCTCTCGGCCATCACCGATATCCGGAATGCCACGAAAGACCACGCCGCCCTGCAAAGCCTTGCATTGAGCTACTACGAAACAGGCGATGTGGAAAGGGCTTATACGTATATGAAATCGGTGATGGACGACATTGATTTTGGAAAAATACGTTTCCGCGTCATTGAACTGGCGTCGCTGTATTCCGCTGTCAATACCGCTTACCTGACCAAAACCATGCAACAAAAAAAGGAACTGCAACGCTATTTCATTCTGATTAGCGTACTGCTATTCTTTTTGATTATCTCGGTCTTTTATGTGTACCGGCAAATGCGGAAAGTTTCCGGAATAAAAAAAGAACTTTCGGAAACCAACCTGAAACTGACGGAACTGAACCAAAACATCAGCCATGCCAACGATAAACTGCATAAAATGAATGCACGGTTATCGGAAGCCAACCATATCAAGGAAGAATATATCGCCCAGTTTTTCGATATCTGCTCCGGTTATATCGACAAACTGGAAAGCTATCGCAAGATGCTCCATAAAAAAGCCGCCGGCAACCAGCACGAAGAACTTTTCAAAACCCTGAAATCAACTACGCTGGTCGATGAAGAACGAAAAAAACTGTATGAAACGTTCGACACCGTATTTTTAAACCTTTATCCTTCGTTTGTCGAAGATTTTAATTCGTTACTTATTAATGAAGAAAAAGTGGTCTTGAAGCAGGGCGAACGCCTGAATACGGAACTCCGCATTTTTGCATTAATTCGATTAGGCATCACCGACAGCGTGAAAATTGCCGGATTCCTGCGCTATTCTTTGAGTACCATCTATAATTACCGGACAAGGGCGCGGAATAATACCGTTGTTTCCCGCGATGAATTTGAAGAAATGGTAATGAGTATCGGCAGTATGCCGCGCGAAAAGCAGGGGGATGCAGTGTACCCCCGCGCTTACGCACGGGGTTATTCACAGGTAGCCCCGAAGGGGCTAATTAATGTGCTAATGTGACTAATTACAGATTTACGGATTTACAGATTTGGCTTGCGCCATTACGCTTGTCGTAACTCATAATTCATAACTCATAACTCATAACTAAAATACGCTTGCCGCGACTTACGACTTACGACTAAAAAAGACTTTGAGGGATGATTTTCAATCCGCGTAATTCATACTAATCCGTGTAATTCGTACTAATAAAAAATAACTATTATGAAAAAACTTTTCTTTCTTTTTTTAGTTGCATTTACTAATTAAACTTACCAGTCGCTTGACTATTCTGCCCATTTTTGTGTCAATGACGTCCGCGTTTTTATAAAAAAAGCGCCTCTTGTTACCAAAAGCACGCTCTTTTTCACGAAAAGAGTAAACTTTTCGGTCAAAACCATGCTCTTTTTCACGAAAAGAGTAAACTTTTCGGCCAAAACCATGCTCTTTTTTACGAAAAGAGTAAACTTTTTGGCTAAAACCGCGCTCTTTTTTACAAAAAGAGTGAATTTTTTCGCCGGAAAAGGGCGTTTTCACTCCGAAATCACCGGTTCTGCCGACGTAAAGGCTGCTTTTTCAACAGGAAATTTCGACATCAGGATAAGTTCAATTAGTAAATACAACAGAAATAAAAAAAATCGCAAAAACTATTTGCAATTAAAAAATATTGTTTTATATTTGCGCCGTTATTATGCTTCTTTGACATTTTGAATTTGATATATTAAAAATATATCGCTTTAACTTTTATTC
>JAIROQ010000082.1 GCA_031257455.1 Prevotellaceae bacterium
CTCCTCCATATCTTTAAACTAAAAGTTTTTTTAGTATATTTGTAGGAAAATTAACGCGTTTAATCATGTACAAACCTATTGAAATAGATAAAGAAAACCTCACCATTCTGGGAGTCGCTTTTCCTGATATGGAGACGTTCAACAGCGCAGCCGGAGCAATAGGCTCGAATATGTATGAAGGGTTTATGCCAACGAAAAAACGGATAGCGCTTATTCGGGATTATGTAACGAATCAAATCACGTTTGCACAGTTTGTTCAATCAGCGGCGATGTGGAAATATTAACCACTTTAATTTTGGAGTTGATTGAAAAATAAAAGTTAAATTCCTGCCTGCATGAACGCTTCTTAAAATTATGTCCCCTTTTTTATTTAGTCTGAATTGTGTATTGCCGATATTCCTTATCATCGTGTTGGGTTGGGCGCTCAGGCAATGGAAGGTTATTACCAAACCGGTGGTCGGGGCGCTTAATACGATAGCCTTTAATGTAACATTGCCGCTGTTGCTTTTCCGCGATATTTCCGTTACGCGTTTGCAGGATATTTTTTCACCGGCGATTATTTTGTATGCTATCGCCGGCACGGTATTAACCTTTGGTATTACATGGTTTTTTGCCGAACGGTTTATTAAAGACCGTGCGGCTATCGGCTCGTTTGTGCAGGGCAGCTATCGCGGCAATTATGCTATTATCGGGTTGTTTTTGATTGTTTCTATTTTGGGACATACCGGCAAAGGCGCGCTTATCACGGCGTTTGCAGTGCCTTTGTATAATATTTTGGCGGTAATTATTCTTTCGGTACGCAGCAAAAATCCGCAAAAAATAAAATTAAGAAAAACCTTGCAGAATATCATTAAAAACCCTTTAATTATTGGCATTATTGCAGGATTGCCGTTTTCTGTTTTTGAAATTCCGTTATTCTCTCATCCGCAAACAGGCTATATGGCATCGACCGTAGATTATTTGGTGAACATCACCAATCCCATTGCCTTGTTGGCTATCGGCGCATCAATTAGTGTGGCGAAACTTAAATCGGGTTTGCCGAGCGCCTTGACGGCAACGATGATTAAAATAGTCGTCAGTCCGACTATTTTTACCGGTATTGCTTACTGGTTGCGCGAACCGCTGGGTTTTAGCGGCGAGGATTTACTCATTCTTTTTATTATGTTCGGCGTGCCTACGGCTGTGGCAAGTTTCATTATGGCCAGCAAAATGAATAATGACGAAGACCTTGCGGCAAATATTGTGTTGCTTTCTTCGTTACTTTCGGTTTTCACGCTTACTTTAGGCATTTATTTATTCAAATCCGCCGGACTTATTTTGTGAACGGGCGGCAAGTATTTATAAACAGGATTTTGTTTGTATTTTGAAAAACATTGACCCCATAGCTTTTGAAAAGGAATGTACGTTTCGCACGGCGCGTAGCGGCGGAAAAGGCGGGCAGAACGTGAATAAGGTAGAAACAAAAGTGGTACTTGTATTTTCCGTAGCGGAGTCAGGGCTGTTCGACGAAAATGAGAAAGCGACCCTGCATCAAAAATTAGCGGCGCGATTAACGCAGGAAGGCATTTTACAAGTGCATTGCGACAGGGAACGTTCCCAAAGGAAAAATAAAACCATTGCGATTTCGAGGGCTGTCGCTATTTTGGAAAAAGCCTTGAAACCCGTGAAACCGCGCAAGAAAACAAAGCCCACCAAAGCATCAGTCGAAAAACGCTTGCAAGACAAATTGCTTTTGTCAAAGAAAAAGGAATTACGCGTAAAGATATAATCCGGCAGCTATTGACATGAAGAGTTTTGGCTGTTTATGGTTTTACCGTGTAAAATCATGCGTTTATCGGGAAAAAATCCCTGTTTGCCTGCAGAACAACTTTCCTTACAATAATTTTTCTTACTTTTGTCAAAACTTACTTCCAAAAAACACAGCTATGAATATCCGCCTGACCGAAACGTTGCTGAAAATAACCCAAGACAGACAGCGTACGAATATTTTGAAGGGCTATGAACAAAAAGCCCTGGCATACCTCGTGCAGCAAGTACCTTCGTGGATAAGTTCCGATGCATTGACGGTTATCGGACTAATGGGCAGCATCCTTGTGGCCGTCAGTTTTGTGCTAGCCGCTTATGCAAGCAAGTATTTTTTATTATTGGGCATTCTGGGCTTTTTCATCAACTGGCTGGGCGACTCGCTGGACGGACGGCTGGCCTATTACCGGAATAAACCCCGCAAATGGTACGGCTTTTCGCTCGATTATTGTACCGACTGGATAGCCATTGTTTTTATCGGCGTGGGCTATATCATTTATGTAGGCAACCATTGGGAATTATGGGGTTTTATATTTGTCATCCTCTATGGATGGTCGATGATGATTGCACTGTTGCGCTACAAAATCACCAATGTTTATACCATCGATTCGGGCTTGCTGGGGCCAACGGAAGTACGGATTGTCATTTCACTTATCCTCGCGTTTGAAGTCATAGTAAAGGGGTCGATTGTCTATTCCACTGTTGTCGCCTGTTCGATTTTGTCCATCTTTAATGTGGTTGATTTTATTAAACTGTTAAAGATGGCCGACCGGAAAGACAAGGAAGAACAAACGAAAAAAGTAGCCTGAAATACGCATGGTGAAGCAACTGATTATTTTTTTCAAAGCGCAACTATCGGCATTCATTGGAGGCCTGTGCGACTATGGTATTATGATTTTCCTTACGGAAATAGCAGGAATGCACTACCTCTTTTCCATTGCCGTAGCTTGCATTCTGGGAGCGGTGGTTAATTTTTCGTTGAACAGAACGTGGTCGTTTTATTCCCGAAGCAGGTCTTATAAATTTTCGAGCACACAGCAATTAGTACGCTTTGCATTTGTGCTGGTCAGCAGTATTCTCTTAAAAATTGCCGGTACTTTCCTGTTTACATCATTCGCCGGAATAGATTATAAAATCAGCCGGATTATAACGGATATGATAGTGTCCTTAGGTTATAATTACGTCTTGCAACATTTTTGGGTCTTTAAGAAAACAGCAGGCAGTGGGCAGTGGCAGTAAACAGTTGGCAGTTGGCAGTTGGCAGCAGGCAGTGGCAGCAAATAGTAAATAGTAAATAAAAAAATAGTAAATATCTCCATGTCATCAAAAGTTTATTTCACCAATCTGCGGACGACCGCGTCATTAAACCTGCAAGGGAAAATGGAACGGCTGGTACGCGCCGCCGGTATTGAAAAAATAGATTATGCCGGGAAATTTACGGCTATCAAAATCCATTTCGGGGAGCCGGGAAACCTGGCGTATATCCGCCACAATTATGCCCACCGGATGGTGGAAATTTTGCAGTCCATGGGCGCTAAAGTATTCCTTACAGACAGCAATACGCTTTACTCCGGCCGCCGTTCCAATGCCGTAGATCATCAAATCAGCGCCTTTGAGAACGGCTTTAATTTATTAAGCGTAAAAGCGCCCGTAATCATTGCCGATGGCCTGAAAGGCACGGAATATGTAGAAATCCCTATCCATTCGGACATTTGTACATCGGCAAAAATCGGCGCGGCTATTGCCAATGCCGATGTGATTATTACGATGAACCATTTCAAAGGACACGAACAGGCCGGATTTGGCGGGGCATTGAAAAATATCGGCATGGGTTCGGCGAGCGTGGGCGGAAAGCTGGATTTGCATTCGTCTTCGCAGCCGCGCGTGGAAGCGAAGAATTGCACGGCCTGCCGCCAGTGCGTGCGCTATTGCAATTATGGCGCGATTACGCTTGACGATAGCCGTAAGGCGACGATTGATTATACAAAATGCGTGGGATGCGGGCAATGTATAGCCGTCTGCCGGTTCGATGCGGCGCAACCGGTATGGAATAACTCATCGGAAACAATGAACAAAAAAATTGCCGAATATTGCCATGCCCTGTTGAAAGACAAGCCGCATTTTCACGTAAATTTCATCATCCACGTCTCGCCCGATTGCGATTGCTGGGCAAGTAACGACATCCCGCTGGTGCCGGATATCGGCATCGCGGCGTCATTCGACCCGGTGGCGCTTGACCAGGCCTGTGCCGACATGGTAACGGCTGCGCCTTCATTGCCCGGCGCGCGCGGCAACGAAGAAGGAAAACTGGATTTAAAAGGAAAAGACAAATTTCATCATGTCCATCCCAACACCGACTGGCGCGTAGGATTACAACATGCGGAAAAAATCGGACTGGGCACCACGCAGTACGAACTGGTAAATGGATAAAGTAGCTGCTTCGCAGCGATAAATGCGCTTCGCAAAAGACCCTGACCGGACGAGGATTTTTTTCCCGTCCGGTTTATTTTTGGGACTTTACCGGCCGGTTTACGGTTTTATAAATTTATATTTTCTACTTTCCAGTTGATTTTACGGTCTTATAAATTTATATTTTCTACTTTCCAATTGATTTTACGGTTTTATAAATTTATATTTTCTATTTTACAATTGATTTTACGGTTTTATAAATTTATATTTTCTACTTTCCAATTGATTTTACAGTTTTATAAATTTATATTTTCTACTTTCCAATTGATTTTACGGTCTTATAAATTTATATTTTCTACTTTCCAGTTGATTTTACGGTCTTATAAATTTATATTTTCTACTTTCCAGTTGATTTTACGGTCTTATAAATTTATATTTTCTATTTTCCTGTTGATTTTACGGTTTCTGTTATAGCAAAAACTGGTTTACCGGCCGGATTTATGGCGCCAGCCAATCAGCAATTAGAAATCAGCAATTAGAAATCAGAAATTATTTCAGGAAGCGTTTATCGATTTCTGCGATGGTGATGATTTGCAGGGTTGGTTTGCCTTCGGGCGAGAGAGCGGGTTCTTTGCAGGCGAATAAATTATCGACCAATGCCTGCGCTTCAAACATATTCAGCGGTTCGTCAGAAGTCCCGGCGGCGGCTTTGGCTAATGATAATGCGAGTTTTTCGTGCCGTTGTGTTTTCAGGTCGGCGGCATTCTCGTGGAGGGTGTACAGTAATTCTTCTATTAATTGTGTAGCGT
>JAIROQ010000107.1 GCA_031257455.1 Prevotellaceae bacterium
AAAACGGCCGGGCATATAGCCTGTATGCCGGCGAACCAACCGGTGGTCGCGCTGCACATCGAAGCCACCGACCGTCGCCGAACCGCTGTCGGGCGGCAGCAGCGTAGCGAGGATGCGCAACAGCGATGTTTTGCCCGCGCCATCGGGGCCAATCAATCCGAACAGCTCGCCCTCCCGTACGGAAAAACTGACCTCCTCCAACGCCTGCACCGCCCCGTATTTTTTAGATATGTTGGCGACTTCGATCATTGTTGGATGTAGTTAGAGGAGTTAATGTAGTTAGAGGAGTTAGAGTAGGTAGGGTAGGTAAGGTAGGTAAGGTAGTTAACATTTTCACTAACTCCATTAACTCCATTAACTCCATTAACTACTCTAACTCCATTAACTCCATTAACTACCCTAACTCCATTAACTCCCCTACCACTAAAATTCACTTCTCCCGGCATTCCGATTTTCAGCCGTCCGTCATTTTTCACGGCCACTTTCACGGCATAGACGAGGTTTACCCGTTCGTCTCGCGTTTGGATGATTTTGGGCGTAAACTCCGCCTTGCCGGCTATCCAGCAGACGGCGCCTTCCAATGATTGCAGTCCGCCGCCGGGCGCGTCGATCAACACCTCTACCGGCTGTCCGATTTTGATGCCGGCCAGCTGCGTTTCGCTGACATAGATTTTTAATTTCATCTCCGACAAGTCGCCTGTTTTATACAGCGCCTTGCCCGGCACGGCCAGCTCGCCGGCTTCGGCATAGCTTGCCAGCACCGTTCCCGTACGCGGGTTTTCGATGCGGCATTTGGCTATACTGTTATCCAATTGCGCCGCCTGCCGCCGGATTGTTTCCTGCTGGCTGCGCAGCGCGATACGTTGGCTTTCGGTAGCTGCCAGCTGCCGTTTGGCCAGTTCCCATGCGCCTTCCGCGTCATCGTACTGTTTTTGTGTAGCCGCGCCGTCTTGCCGCATGTTTTTAATCCGGGCAAAATCGGTCGCTATATTTTCTATTTGCTGCCGCTGCACGTCGGCCTGCGCTTGCAGGATAGCAAACTGTGCCGCCACCGCCTCGCCCTGCGCCAGCAACACCTGTTTTTGCAGGAACAAATCGGTGGTATCAATCAGTCCGACCTGTTCGCCGGCCTGCAATAGCGTGCCTTCGCCGGCGGACAGTTGCAGGATTTGCCCCGCCGCCTGCGCCGACACCATAATTTCAGTCGCTTCAAAATTGCCATAAGCGTCCGACATACTGCCGCCGCCGCACGACAAGCCCGCTAACCCCCAAAGGGGAAAAAATAACGCAAGCGCCAGCCTCCTGCTCCCCCGACAGGGAAACTTGATTGTAGATAGTTTGAATAATTGTTTCATAACCGCTATTTGATTTGTTTATTTGTTTATTTGTTGAATTGTTGATTTGTTTAGCGGCGTCAGCCAATCTTTAAATCTTTAAATTATTAAATCTTTAAATGAAGTACAAATCAGGAAATGAAAATTGTTTGCAGATTTCAAAAAAAGCCGTATCTTTGCACACCTTTTCTCGAGAAGATAAGGAAGTTGAAAAGTCATTATTAACTTAAAAACATAATAATATGTCTGTAAAAATTCGTTTGTCCCGTCACGGGAAAAAAAACTTCGCCTATTTTCACATTATCGTTGCCGATTCCCGCGCTCCCCGCGATGGCCGCTTTATTGAACGTATCGGCACGTATAATCCGAATACCAACCCGGCCACTATCGAACTGGCTTCCGACAAAGCGCTGGATTGGCTGAACAAAGGAGCGCAGCCTACGGACACTTGCCGCCGTATTTTGTCGTACAAAGGCGTATTGCTTAAAAAGCATTTGCAGGAAGGCATTAAAAAAGGCGCATTGACGGAAGACGCCGCCCAACAAAAGTGGGAAGCATGGATGCAGGAAAAAGAAAGTAAAGTGCAAGCCAAGAAATCAGACCTGGCGCAAGCAAGCCGCGACGTCCTCAAAACACGTCAGGAAGCCGAAACCAAAGCCAAAGAAGCCAAAGCTGCAGTAATAGCGCAGAAGAAAAGCGAGCAAGCCTTGAAAGAAGCGGAAGCCAAAGCTGCCGCCGTTGCCGAAGAAGCTGCCGCCGAAGAAGCAACGGAAGCCGCCGAAACGCCGGCTACACCTGCCACTGAAACGCCCGCAGCATCTTAACGCATGTATTGCTTCGGCATCGTACAAAAGACATTTGGCGCGCAAGGAGAACTCATTGTGCAGTTGCATGCGGAAACGGAAGCAATAGCCATCAAAGAACCGGTATTCGTTGTAATGGACGGATTGCCGGTTCCTTTTTATTTCAAATCATTTGAATTGCGCGGCAATCACCGCGCCCACGTGGTTTTCGATGATATGGAATCGCAGAAACTGGCAGAAGAATTAGTCGGGAAAACATTGTGGTTGCCCGGTCCGGAAAAGGCAACAGCAGCCCGACAACCCGACTTTACCGGCTATGCCGTGCATGACCGGCAACACGGCGCATTGGGCACAGTAAGCGGTTTTCTGGATATTCCCGGCAATCCGTGCCTGCAAATAGCGTATGAAAACAGGGAACTTCTTATTCCATTCAATGAAGCCATCGTGGTGCAGGTAAATATTAAAAAGCAACTCCTGGAAACATTGTTGCCGGAAGGATTACTGGAGTTGTAGGTTTTTATCGTCCGGCTAATGCGCACGGTTTTTTCAGGCGCGTTACTCTTCCGTTCAAGTCGAAATACTCAATAAAGATAATGTACATTCCTGTGCCGGCTTTGTGGCTGTCATGCCGTGTGCCGTCCCATGCAAAGCGTCCCGAAGCGCCGAGTAATACATTTTTTTCCACTTCTTTTACCAAGCGTCCTTGCGTATCATAAATGGTGATATTCGCTACATAGCCTGCTGTGCCTATGTTGTAATCAATATATAATATATCGTTGTAGCCGTTGCCGTCCGGCGAAAATACTTCATACGGCAGGTTAAAGACGCCGGAAACGCGCTCTTCGCTCATACTGTATTGCGAATTGCGATAAGTAGGCGTAGCAAAACCTGCATCCTGCGCCGCCGATTGCCAGTTGGCGCGTTCATCTGTGGGACGGTCGGGAAAGACGCGTTCCAGGGAAATGCCTTTCGGGTTGTTGATAAATCCGCTGTGCATGTCTTCGGAATACAAAAATTCATCCACTATTTCTTCGTTTTCATTCAGCAATACGACACAGCCGCTTTCGTTGGGATACGA
>JAIROQ010000113.1 GCA_031257455.1 Prevotellaceae bacterium
AAAGCTGCCAAGATGTAAAAAGGCGCGAATTACGTGGACATAGTGCGGAATGAGGGATTGTTTTGATGAGTGTTTGTTTGGGGATAGATTAAGTGCAAAACAATCCCGAAACCGCAAAATGAGTTATGAGGTATGAATTATGAGTTATGAATTGGCTGACGCCAAATAAACAAATAAACAAATAAACAAATAAACAATCATGAAAAAAGTTTTCTTTCTTTTCGCCATGCTTGCAGGTATTAGTGCAAGCGCAACAGTTACGGTAGCGTCCATCAGTACGGACTATGCTACGCATCAAGTAACGTTCAGCGTATCATGGACAGGTACGCCAGTGGATAACCGCGTATGGGTATGGATAGACTACGGGCCATTCGATGAAGCAAGCCCTACTATCAACTGGTCGCATGCCGGCATTGCTTCGGCAACAGCTACTGCCGGCGGCATTGATTTGACTTCCCTCAATGGACGCGGCTTTTATGTTACGAAAAGTCCTTCGACCATTACGGCAACCCTGAAAAGCGTTCCCGCCAAATTCAACTGGTGCATCTATGGCAGCGACGCCCCGCCAAAGATGCTTTCCAACAACAGCGGCACATTGACATTAGGCGGTACGCCGCCGTTTGTGCTTTCCGATGCTTCCGGCGCGAATACCTATTCTGTGTCGGGCAGTACGGTTACGGCGCAGGAAATCTTTGACGCCGGCGTAACGCCCATTTACATTACCGACTTGACGGGTTGCACGGGACTGTTAAACTTTGGCACGCCGGTATTGCAGGGCAGTTGTACGTTTACGCAGCCGCCGGTAGTAAATAACTTTGCTGATTTCCCTGCTGATTATAGCGCCTCTACCTTTGTGTCGCTGATAGACGAGCGCGACTGGAAAGTATATACTGCCGTAAAGATTGGCGGCCGCTGGTGGATGGGGCAGAACTTGAATTACCAGACCGGATTGACCTATTGGAATAAACACAGTAGCCCAAGTACAGTAACCGGTTCCAATCCTGCATTGCGCGGCGGTTTTTGGTGTCCGGCGGATAATGCTAACGTAACGCCTGTGTCTGTTTGTGATTATTGGGGCGCGTTGTATCCCTGGGAAACGGCGATGATGCTGGACGGTAAAGGCGCCTGGACGGAAGTAGCCGGCTGTTATTGTACCGGCGCAGCTAATTCATTGCCCTGTCAAATAAATTTTGGTAGAAAATCAAGTAGTGGCACTGCCATTGGTGGTCGTGGAATTTGCCCGCCGAACTGGCATGTGCCGACCGATTTTGAATGGGGGCAGTTACTGGATGCCATGGAGAGCGGCGGCGGTACTGCTCACCAGACGGAGAGCGGTAATAACGTTTGGGTAGGAACTGATGCCGGCACACGCGGTAAGGCAAGCTGTTCGGGAACATCCGGTGATACCAATCCGGTATGGGACTCCGGCGCCGGTACGGATGTGTTCAATTTTCGCGGTATAGCGGCTGATGACCGTAATGGGAATGGTACAGATGACGGCAATCGCGGTCTCTATGTGGTTTTCTGGAGTTCCGCTACCTATAGCGATACCAATGCATGGCTACTGACCATCTTCGCCACCGAAACCAGAGTGCACCGGCGCGCCCTCGAACGCTCGCGCGGTTTCAGCGTCCGCTGCGTCAGGGATTAGCTATGGAAAGATTTAAAGATTTAAAGATTTCAAAATTCAAAGATTTAAAGATTGGCAAGTGCAGTAAAAAAATCACTGGTATGGAAATGTACCGGCGGTTTTTTTAGTTGAAAGTGGAGAGTGGAAAGTTGAAAATGGCGACAAGCGCAGTGGCGTCAGCCCAATTAGTCACATTAGTCACATTAGCACATTAGCAAATCCGTAAATTGCTGCAACCAATTCCTAATTCTTAATTCTTAATTCCTAATTCTTACAGTAGGGTCGCAACTGTTCTGCTTTTCCGGCATCGAGAATGTTATTTTTGACCAGCGCATCAATATCGCAAGCGCCTTGCGTGGAGCGGAAATGAATAATCCCGCGTGCATTGTATGCACCGATGTAAGGATGTCTGGCCAACACTTCTCTGTCGGCGGTTTGCAGGTCTATCAAGGTTAGCAGGGTGGTATCAACGGTTACTTGCGGGGCTATTTGTTCGAAGCGTTCAGCGGTCATGTTTCTTATTTCGCGCAGCTGGCCGATGGTGGCAAAGCCGCCGAGTTGCTCCCGGTATCTTACTATTTGCATGGCAGTGTATGCGCCGATGCCGCGTATTTTCACGAGTTCCGAAGTATCGGCGGTATTCAGTTCTACTATTACCGTTTCCCGTTTGGGGAAATAGGCGCTGTCGGTTTTTGGAGGCGTCTTGAAAATTTCCGCAATTTGTATGTATGGTTTTAATTGTTCAAACCGCTCGGGCGTTACTACAAATATTTTCTTGAAATCATCAGGCCGGCGGAATACAGCGCCTTTTGCACGATAATTGACAATGACCGCCGCCTGTTTCTGCGAAAACCCCAATCGTTCAAAAGTGTTGGCGTCAGCGGTATTCGGGTCGAACGTAAAGAGGCTGGCCGGCGTCCGCGCGGAGGCATGGCGTTTTGAATAATTGTATGCCACATCGCTTACTTCTATCATTTCGCTTTCGATGGGTGAAAGGATTTGCGAAAGGCTGTCTATTTTTTTCGTGAAAACGCTAAAATCCGGCGTGGCGCTATGCGAAGAAAAAATATGCGGCGCCACCTGAAATGCTGTTAACAGCACCAGCAGTACCGCCACGCCTATACGTTCGGTTTTACTGAAAACAAGGAATTTTTTCACGGTATAAACTATATATTGCCGCAAGCACGGCCTGTTATATTCTGTTCATCGCTTGCCTTCCACCACAAGCGTTATTTCCCCTTTCGGTTCGTGGGCTGTGTAGTGGGCAGCAAGTTCGGCAAGGCTTCCGCGTTGGTTTTCTTCAAACAGTTTGCTGAGTTCCCGCGATACGCATGCCCTGCGGTCGCCGCCCAATACGGCGCTTAGCTGCGTAAGCGTTTTTACCAGACGGTACGGCGCTTCATAAAAAATCATCGTACGTTCTTCGCCGGCAAGCTGCGACAGGCGTGTTTGTCGTCCTTTCTTTTGCGGAAGAAACCCCTCGAAACAGAAGCGGTCGCAAGGCAGGCCGGAGTTCACCAGTGCAGGAATAAGCGCGGTAGCGCCGGGTAAACATTCCACTTCCACGCCGCGTTCCAGACAGGTGCGCACCAATAAAAATCCCGGATCGGAAATTCCCGGAGTGCCTGCATCGCTTACCAATGCTACCGTTTCGCCGGCAGCTATCCGTCCGGCAATTGCATCGACCGTCTGGTGTTCGTTGAATTTATGATGCGATAGCAGGCGGGTATGAATATTGTGTTTCTTGAACAGCACAGCGGTCGTTCGCGTGTCTTCGGCCAGTACAATATCCGCTTCCGCAAGCACACGCAAAGCCCGGAGAGTAATATCTTCGAGATTTCCAACGGGGGTAGGCGCTATGAATAGTTTACTCATCAGGCATTCATATAACGGCGATATACCAAAGCGGTAAACTGTTTAAGAGTATCGTTATTTTTGTCTATCCGTCCGAACAGCCCGGAGAGGTATTGCTGCGCTTCTTCCTTATTTTTCATTTTATCCAAATCGCTTATGGCCGTCTGAAACGCCCGGTCTTCGTTGTTGAAAAGTTCTTTGGTAAATAGATATTTGTCGCTTACGCCGATAGCATTAAAGAGATTGCCGACAGGCGTGGGAAGCGCCGGCGAATTTTCGTTCCCGGTGGCAAAGGTATCAATGATAGAAATCTTGCGGTTCTCCGTTTGCAGGGCGGCGCTGCGGGATTTTGCCGCCGGCTTTTCTGCCGGTGTTGCTGCTCCCGGCTGCTCCGCAGGTATTTCCGGCAATGTGTATGGCACATTCAAATCATTCAGTTGCTCGCTCAAAGTAGCCAGTGTTTGCCGTATCTGTTCCTTGTGGGCGTCCAATTTTTTTATCAGATAACTGTTTTCTTTTTCGCGTTTTATATCGGTGCTGCTTACCGTCCAGACATCTGATATGGCTTGCCGCAGTATGTCTGCAACTGTTTTCTGTTCATCAAAATCAATCATGGTTTTGGTTTTCCATCCCTGTAATAACGAAGCCGCTTTTTGGAGGGTTTGAAGAACATTTTCGATAATTTTCTGGTTGTCCATTTTTTTGTATTTTTGTAAAAATTGACACAAATATACAAAAAATAATGTTTTTAGAAAGCGCCAAAAAATCAGGATGGATAGAGGTTGTTACCGGCTCTATGTTTTCAGGAAAAACAGAGGAACTAATTCGAAGGTTGAAACGGGCGCAGTTTGCCCGGCAGAAGGTAGAAATTTTCAAACCGCAAATGGATACGCGTTACTCGGAAGAGGCGGTCGTATCGCACGATGCAAATACTATTCGCTCCACGCCGGTTTCCTCGTCCGGCGCAATCCTTTTGATGACGGGCGATGTGGAAGTAGTAGGTATTGACGAAGCGCAGTTTTTCGATGATTACCTGCCGGACGTATGCACGCAATTGGCCGCACGGGGCATCCGCGTGATTGCGGCGGGACTGGATATGGACTATACCGGAAAGCCTTTTGGCCCCATGCCGGAACTAATGGCCATTGCCGAATATGTTACCAAAGTACACGCCATTTGCATGCATTGCGGCGATTTGGCGCACCATTCGCACCGCCTGTCTGCCGACAATAAGTTGGTAGTACTGGGGGAAAAGGATACTTATGAACCTTTGTGCCGCCATTGCTTTAATAAGCTAAGAGGTATGAAGTATGAGGTATGAGGTATGAGGTATGAAGTATGAGTTGGCTGACGCGTCAGCAAATCAGAAATTAGAAATCAGAAATCATTCATATTTCAAGATGTCTGCATTGCCGCGCAGGGCGGCGAGACCGTTACTTGCGAGCGCCGCCATTTCATCTTCGCCGGGATATACGGATACCGGCGCAATAAATGTTACTTTTTTCGTGATAGATTCCACCATTAGCGGATTCCAAGCAATGCCGCCGGTGATAAGGATACCGTCCACATGGCCTTCCAGTACGGTCGCCATTTCGCCGATGAATTTGGAGATGTTGTAAGCCATCGCTTCGTGTATCAGCGCGGCATGTTTATCGCCCGAAGGCAGCAGTTCCTGTTCGATTTTCTGGAATTGGTTTATGCCCAAATGCGCCACCATACCGCCTTTTCCGGTGAGCATTTTCTTAATATCAAAAAAGGAATATTTCCCGCTAAAGCAAAGTTTGGCGACCTGCAAGGCCGGCAATGTACCCGAACGTTCCGGCGAAAAAGGCCCTTCGCCGTCCACCGCATTGGTAACGTCAATGACTTTCCCCTGCTTGTGTGCGCCTACGGAAATGCCGCCGCCAAGATGCGCTACAATTAAATTCAATGCTTCGTATTTTTTTCCCATGCTTGCGGCATGCGCTTTGGCAATGGCTTTTTGATTTAATGCATGAAATGCCGCCGTGCGCCGGAACAGTGGATGCCCCGCTACGCGGGCGACTTCCTGCAATTCGTCCACCACCACCGGGTCGGCAATAAACGCATGCGCTCCCGGAATAAGTTTGGCGATGTCGTCTGCAATCAATGCTCCAAGATTGCTGGCATGTTCGCCATATTTGCAAGTCAGCAAATCGGCTTTCATTTTATCATTTACTTCAAATACGCCGGACGGCACAGGATGCATCAATCCGCCGCGTCCTACGACAGCATTAAATACTTTTATATCGTAGCCCGCTTCCTGCAAGACATTCAAGATGGCTTTCTTCCGAAATTCGAGTTGTTCGGTAACAATTTTGTAGTCTTTCAAATCATCTGCATCGTGCTGCAGATTTTTTTGAAAGACATTTTTCTCCTCTTCAAAAACGGCGATTTTAGTAGAGGTAGAACCGGGATTGATGGTCAGTATTTTCATAGTTTTGGATTTCTAATTTCCAATTTCTAATTTCTGATTAGGTAGTGGCGTCAGCGCTCTTAACTCTTAGTTCTATCAGCCATGAGAGCGGCCAACACGATAGAGTGTAATTTTGTTTCGGCGGTATCGCCGCGACTGGAAAGGACGCAGGGTACTTTTGCGCCGACCACCACTGCTGCAATATGCGCTTTCGGGCTTAACTGCGTAATGGTTTTATAAAAGGTATTCGCCGCTTCCAAATTCGGGAATAATAAACAATCGGCATCGCCGGCTACTTTACTTTCCACTTTCTTGATGCATGCCGCCTCTTTGGAAATGGCGACATCCAACGATAAAGGCCCGTCCAATAGACAATCTTTGATTTGCCGGCGGTCGGCCATTTTCGCCAAAATAGCGCCATCCACACAGGCAGTCATAGCCGGCAACATTTGTTCGGTAGCGGCAATAACGGCTATTTTCGGGCATTCAATACCCAGCCGGTGCGCAACAGTAATCAGGTAATTTGCGATGACCGTTTTCTGATGCAAGTCCGGCACGGGAATGACGGCAATATCGCTTACAAGTAACAATTTGTGATAATGTTCATGCGCCATCAGGGTAATGTGGCTCAGCACGGCTTTCGGCGGCAGCAATCCCTTTTCTTTATTCAGGATAGCACGCATGTACTTGTCGGTACTGCACAAGCCTTTCATCAACACATCGCCTTCGCCCGTATTGACCAATTCCACCGCTTTGGCAATGGCCGGCAGCTCTTCGGCGACAGGTACTATATTAAAAATAGAGGGGTCTATATTTTCGCCGGCGCACGTTTTTTCAATGAGTTCCCGGTCGCCGACTAAGGTAACTTTCACCAATGCTTTTTTTACGCCGGCAGCGGCTGCCCCAATAGAATGAGCGTCCACGCCCCATGCGACTACCACATGTTTTTTAGGTATCGAAGTTATTCTCGTGTAAATGGCATCAAACGAAGTAAGCATAAGCAAATTTTTTTTTGGTTGCAAAGTTATCTTTTTTTTCCCGGAACACAAAATAAAGTTTGCGGATAAAAAATATTGTTCTATTATTTGCAACGTTAATGACAGGCTCTTTGAAATAGTAAATGATATTTGTAAAAATATCGCTTTGACTTTTATTCTGCGAACCGTTCGAAATGTCGAAAATTTCAAAATCCGTTTGAATATAAGTAAAAGCAACTACGCCAAAGGTGGGCGTGGGTAGCTGTACTTATTAACGGATTGGGTTTTCGACAACCTCGAATGGTAATGAATACACTACCCATTTCTGCTTTTATTTTTTAGTGGAATAAAGAAAAAATCACGGTAAAAGTTGAAGAAACAAATTGCAGAAAGAAATTTCTGCAATCATTGGCAGCGAGAAAAAATCGTAGCAAGGGGTTGTTTTATAAGGAAAGGTTTGTGTTTGGAAAACAACCCTGCCGCTACAAAAAAGTTAAGAGTGCAGGAACGCTAAATTTTTAAATCTTTAAATTTTTAAACTTTAAATAATGAACAATGAAAAATGCGCTTGTCGCGACTAACGATTTATGACTAAAAAACGCCGTCATTTCGACCGGAGCGCGCGAAGAATCCCTCGACTTCGCTCGGGACAGGCTGCGCGGAGTGGAGAAATCTGCTCCAAAACGCAGGGAATTCGGGTCAGACTGTGGGGCGTAGCAGCAGATTCCTCGACTTCGCTCCGCTCCGCTCGGAATGACGGCGTGGTGACGCTCCGCTCCGCTCGGAATGACGCAATATGCAGCTCCGCTCGGAATGACGCGACAAAATGAATAATGAATGTGAATTGTCCGTAGGACAAACATAGCAATAGAAAAACGCATCCATCACACCAGCTTGTCCGTAGGACATGCATCCCCTACGGGGAAAAAGGCATTTGGGAGGCTTTGTTCTATTGATATGAATGCCCTCACGGGCAATCACCATGAAAAATAAACTAAAAAAAATAACAATTATGAAAAAAATTCTCTCTCTTTTCGCTTTGCTTGCTAGCATGACTGCAAGCGCCGCCGTAACCGTTACGCCATTGGGCGTAAACTACGGCACAAAAACAGTAACCTTTCGCGTGTCGTGGACGGGTACGCCTTACAATAACCGTGTATGGGTGTGGGTAGATTTGTGTCCCGTTAGCGGTACGTCTCCCGGCACGTTTGCCCAAGCCATTATCAGCAATCCTTCGGCTACTGCCGGCAGCATTACTACCGTGAGCGGCAACACGCGCGGCTTTTATGTAATGACCAACCCCTCGACCGTAACCGCCGTGTTGAGCAATGCGACCGGCCAATTCAACTGGTGTGCCTACGGTAGCGACTACCCGCCGAATGCGACAATGAATAATGGTATATATGCACTGAAAGGCTCATCGCCGTTTGTTGTCAATAATACGACACTTGGCGCAGGCGTAAACAGTTTTTCGGGAGC